>NZ_JAKKSH010000024.1:0-72091 GCF_025653395.1 Shewanella sp. SW24 | reverse complement strand
ATGCCTGTTGTGGCTAGTTGGTTTACACGCACAGCAACAGGGCTGGGATAAGCATTTTCAGGCCAATACCATTGGGCATCGAACGGTACTCTCAACGATTCGCTTGGGATTGGAGGTACTCAGGCGGCCTGATTATCAAATCACGGAGAAAGAATTGCTGGCGGCCTGGGTATTATTCGCCAATCAGTTGCTCAAATATGGCTATGCTATGGCTGATTTATGAGGGGATCCTTCAGTACTAAGTGAGGTTGTGGCTCAGTCTGAAGCCAGTTTTCAGATGTTGTAAGATCATCGAATAATAGGTTAAACATATCCTCATGAATTTCAAGCATAATGTGAGCTTTAGATGGATAATGCTTATAAAGTGTACTGCGGCCAACATTAGCCTCTTCGACAATGTCTTTTACAGTAATGTCATTATAGTTTTTGTTCTTTACTATTAGTATAAGTGCATTCTTAATTGCACTTTTAGTTCGGCAACGTTCTCGCTCTCCACGTTCCATAGCTTGGTATCTCACATTATAGCCAACAAATCATATTCGTCTAAGTATGGACAATATATATAATTTGTCTATACTTTGCAAATCTTAAAGCATTTATCATTATGACTCGACATTAACTTTTGTTTTATGAGAGGGTTTTTTATGAAATTTAGCTTAGTTTTTTTGTTTTCGGTTGCTTTTAGTATACCAGTTACTGCTAGTGAAATAATTTCAGCTGAAAAAATTATCAGGAATCAACATCAGCTGCTAATTAATAAGATTAACTCAATTGAAGCTGAAACACTTAATAAATGGATAGAAAACAAGAAAGATTTTATTCTTTTAGATGTTAGAGAGCCTGAAGAAATTATTGCTGTAAATATAGATATAAATAATAAGATAAACATCCCTAGGGGAACGGTGGAATTTAATGTTCAGAGGTTGATTCCAAATAAGAATCAACATATTGTTGTTATGTGTTCCCATGGCATTAGAAGCACAATCGTTACTGATACCCTTAATAAATTTGGGTATACCAATGTTTACAATCTAAAGGATGGGCTATTTTCATGGGTTAACTCTGGACACAGAGTAAGTAATTTTTATGGTTCATTTAAGATTGATGAATTTAAATCAAGCATGAAATAATTTTTTAAATTTGGAGTTTTTATGAATATTGTGATGTTACTTTACCCTGGTATAACCCCTTTAGATTTATTTGGGCCATTACAAGCTTGGTCATTAATAAATGATGTTAATATTCAACTGGTTTGGAAAAATCGTGAGCAAATAGAGACTGATACTAGCGCATATTTATTGCCAACTTGCACCTTTGATGAAATTGATGCTCTGCCGAGAGTTGATATACTTTTTGTTCCAGGAGGAAAACTTGGTGCATTTGAAGCAATGCAAGATCAAGAAGTTTTAGATTTTTTAAATCGTACCGCAGATAAATCATCTTGGATTACGAGCGTATGTACAGGTGCACTTATTCTTGGTGCAGCAGGATTATTGGAAGGCTATAAAGCAACGACACATTGGACAATGGTCGATATGCTTCATTCATTTGGTGCTGTCTATACAAAAGGCCGCTATGT
This sequence comes from Shewanella sp. SW24, assembly GCF_025653395.1. Classification (NCBI taxonomy): domain Bacteria; kingdom Pseudomonadati; phylum Pseudomonadota; class Gammaproteobacteria; order Alteromonadales; family Shewanellaceae; genus Shewanella; species Shewanella sp. SW24. The sequence continues at coordinate 70,512 of NZ_JAKKSH010000024.1, read as the reverse complement.
GATTGATCGTAATCGTGTAACAGGTGGCGGTGTTACTGCTGGAATTGACTTTGGTCTTGCAATTATATCACGTATTATTGGTATCGATAAAGCACAAGAAACTCAATTACTACTGGAATATAATCCAGACCCACCGTTTAACTGTGGTCATCCTGATGTTGCTCCTCCAATTTTAGTAAATAAAGTTATTTGCGATTTGATGGCAGTCGGTTATCCCGTCATAGCAAAGAATATGTAGCCACGTTCAGTTATTTACTGAGCATATAAAATATTAAGATTAACTTGCACCCTAAAATATTTTGATTAAAGTACACACAAACATCAATCGTAAAGCTAAAGGGTGCAAGTGTTAATTACCTTATATAATAAATCTCTATCTGTATTCTCATACTCCTATCTCTATATTACATAAGGACATAGAGGCTAGAAATATTCCTGTAGCTTTCGATTGAAAGCTATGCACATCAGTTTGTATAAACTTAAAGGGTTTTGTATGCCTGAAACTCAGAATGTAATTTGATATTTGAACAATTTTTGGACTTGTTCGTAAATCCGATTTGGGAAACAAAGCTCATCCTAGATCATTGCTGAAACGTTTTGGGGCATAAACGTTTTAGAAATGGCAGCGTACCTACGTGATCGCTGCCATTTCAGTATGAAACTTTAATACCAAGTATGAACCTTTAATACTTAGTATGAGACTTTATTACTCTCCCACAGCGGTTTTCATTTAAATATCTCTATTTATTCTACTGTTACAGACTTTGCCAAGTTACGTGGTTGATCCACGTCGGTACCTTTGATTAATGCAACATGGTACGACAATAGCTGTAAAGGAATAGTGTAGATCAGTGGCGCCATAAAGATGTCACAGTGTGGCACAGGGATCACTTTCATCGTGTCATCCGACTCAAACTCGGCATCCACATCGGCAAACACATACATTAAGCCGCCACGGGCACGCACTTCTTCAACATTCGATTTCAGTTTTTCGAGCAATTCATTGTTTGGCGCAACGACAATCACTGGCATATCGGCATCGATAAGCGCCAGTGGGCCGTGTTTTAATTCGCCAGAAGCATAGGCCTCAGCATGAATGTAAGAAATCTCTTTCAGCTTTAGCGCGCCTTCCATCGCAATCGGATATTGATCGCCACGGCCAAGGAATAAAGCATGGTGTTTATCGGCAAAATCTTCAGCCAATTCAGCAATCGCAGCATCTAGCCCTAAAGCTTGTTCCACTTTGGCAGGCATAGATTGCAGGCTTTGAGTGATTTGGGCCTGCATTTGCTCAGACATACCATTGTGGCGACCGATCACCGCAGTCAACATTAATAAGCCTGCAAGCTGTACTGTGAAGGCTTTAGTCGATGCCACGCCAATCTCGGCGCCCGCTTTCATCATGTAAGCCATGTCAGATTCGCGAACCAGTGATGAACCTGGCGCATTACAAATGGTCAATGTGGCTTTGTAACCCATTTCTTTCGCTAAGCGCATGGCCGCTAAGGTATCGGCAGTTTCACCCGATTGTGAAATCGTCACCAACAGGCTATTTGGGAATAAGTGCGACTTGCGATAACGGAATTCAGAGGCAATTTCGACGTTACAAGACACGCCAGCCCAATCTTCTAACCAGTAACGTGCCGCCATGCCCGCATGGTAACTAGTACCACAGGCGATGATTTGCACATGTTTGATATCTTTTAAAAACTCAGCAGCGTTGTCACCAAAAGCCGTGTCTAGCACTTGCTTATTAGCAATACGACCTTCAATTGTGCGCGTCAGTGCCAATGGCTGCTCGTAAATTTCTTTAAGCATATAGTGGCGATATTCGCCTTTGTCACCGGCATCGTGGGTAATTTCAGATTCTTTGACTTCACGCTCAACGGCATTACCGTTTAAGTCGAAAATACTCACGCTGCGACGGGTCACTTCGGCCACATCACCTTCTTCTAGGAAAGCAAATGAGCGAGTGACGGGTAATAAGGCGAGTTGATCTGAAGCGACAAAGTTTTCACCTAGACCAAAACCAATCACCAATGGACTACCAGAGCGAGCAACAACCATACGTTCACTATCACGACGGTCGATAACGACTGTGCCATAGGCGCCTTCGAGTTGTTTAACCGTGGCTTGTACAGCACCAAGTAGAGTGCTATGGGTTTTCAGCTCATGATGTACTAAATGACAAATCACTTCGGTATCGGTATCTGAACTAAAGCTGTAACCTAAACCTTTAAGCATTTCGCGCAGTTTATTGTGGTTTTCGATAATACCGTTGTGCACCACGGCAATATCACCTTCCGATAAATGCGGATGAGCATTACGCTCACTCGGCTCCCCGTGGGTCGCCCAACGAGTGTGCGCGATACCGGTTCCGCCTGCTAATGGGTCAGTTTCAAGCGCAGCCGACAACTCTTGTACTTTGCCAACGCGGCGCGTACGGTTGAGTTCACCATTGTGAATAACGGCAACGCCTGCAGAGTCATATCCGCGATATTCTAAACGGCGTAAGCCTTCTACCAGAATTTCAGCCACATCCCTTTGCGCCACGGCGCCTACGATTCCACACATAGTCTTTACCTATAAATTAAAATGAAGTTGTTAAGCTATTTTGTCTAATGAGCATAGGGCGCTAACATAACTCGCACGCCCTGATCTGAAATTTGTTTGAGCGCACTCTCGTCGATACGTGAGTCGGTGACCAACACACTGACCTTGGACCACGGTAACTCTAAGTTAGGGATCCGCTTGCCGATTTTGTCTGAATCGACCATAACGATCACTTCGCGGGAAACTTCGGCCATCACTTTGCTTAGGCCTGTTAACTCGTTAAAGGTGGTGGTCCCGCGTTCAAGATCGATACCATCGGCACCGATAAACAGTTGGTCGAAATTATATGAACGCAACACTTGCTCGGCGACTTGACCTTGAAAGGATTCAGAATGCGGGTCCCAAGTGCCACCGGTCATCAATAAGGTTGGCTCGTTTTCGAGTTCATGGATGGCATTGGCAAGGTGCAGTGCATTCGTCATGACCACCAGCCCACGCTTATCATTCAGCTGTTCAATCAAGCCTGACGTCGTAGTGCCACTATCGATAATAATGCGATTGTGATCTTTAATCAGCTGCGCGGCGGTTTTCGCAATAGACAGCTTATTAGGCGCTATCTTGGCAGAGAACTGTTGAGTGACTTCGTCTGGAATCGCCACGGCGCCACCGTAACGGCGTAATAGCAGGCCAGTTTTTTCAAGCGCGGCGAGATCCTTACGAATCGTCACTTCAGAGGTTTCAAAACGTAACGACAGTTCATCAACGCTCACTTCACCCTGTTCGTTCAATATGGTGATTATGCTGTGGCGACGCTGCTGTGTGTTTCGTTTATTCATAAAACCTTTCAGTTAAGTTTCGATTCGAAAGGTGCATTATAGTGAAACGAAACTTTTTTGCTAGTCATACGAAGCACTCTTTCGCACGATCACGAGTCATTTTAATTAATTTAAAATTGTGAACTTAAAAACCAACCAATAAAAAAGCAGTTTATCCTTTAGGGATAAACTGCTTTAAATAGATTAAAAATCCTAATAAGTATTAGAACTTAGCTTCAACAGCAACACTGAAGTTACGATCTTGACCTATAGTCACCATCTTATCGCTGCCACCGTCTAAATATTCAGTATCGAAGAGGTTTCTGACGTTGGCACGAAGGCTGACATCTTTACCCATGATATCCATAGTGTAAGCCGCACCTATATCGAAACGAACATAACCATCTTTGGTGATGGTGTTATCAGCATCAGCAAAACGTTCACCCACATAAATAGCACCAAAGTTCATCGCAAAGTTGTCTGTCACTTCGTAACGGGTCCAGATATTGGCCGACCACTCAGGGGCATCAATAGGGGTTTTACCATCTAAGTTCTTGCCACCTATTTTGCCTGCACCGGTATTATATTCAGCATCTAAATACATCATAGAAGAAGTCACAAACCAGCTATCACCTAACTGGCCTTGGGCGCCAACTTCAAAACCTCGATGATGCTGCTCACCACCTTGGGTAGTGATCGTTTTATATCCTTCATTCGTTACAGGAATATCTTGTACTGTGGTGATATTAGAAACCGTAATATCAAAAAGGGCTGCTGTTAGCAGTAGGCTGTCATTAAATAACTCCCATTTAGTCCCTAGTTCATATTGAGTACCGTACTCAGGTTTCAGGTTATCTCCATGATTGACATCTTCAGAACTGGTTACTGAACCCTGTGGTGCAAAGCTTTTTGAATAATTAACGTAAATGCTACCATTAGCCATTGCCGAGTAAATTACCCCAAACTTAGGCGACACGGCATAGCTGTTTTCACCTTCTCCGTCTTTCTTCTGTTCGTCGTAACGCACACCAGCAAGCAATTTCCATTGCTCATTAAGCGTCATCAAATCCTGTAAATAGAAACCGTAATACTTGTATTCGCTTGGGTTGCTTAGCTTACCTTGGTGATAATCAAGATCTTGCTGAATAATTGGTTGCCCAGGAATTACGGGCTGACTTTTGCCTTTCTGAATTTGCTGCTGATAGAAATAGTCTAAATAGTTAGCACCAATAAGGAATTGATGCTCCATTCCTGCCAAAGAAAATTCACCCGTGAAATCCACATAGGCCGTTTTATGCTGCCAATCGTCATAACGATCAAACGGGTTTATGGTGTAACCATCTTTATATGGATCTTCAGAGCCTTTATTTAAGCTTGGCGCAGAGTCTAAACGTTGGCGATTAAACTGCTGATCGTTATAACCAACTTTGACTTTCCAATCATCACTCATCTGCCAAGTTAGATCGGCACCTAAGTTAGAGACTGTGTTATCGGTAAAGGCCCAAGGAGCATCCCATACGGTTTTACGTTCACCGATAACATTACCTTGTTTATCTAACCACCCACCCGCATCAATACCCGCTTTATCTTGGGTATGATCGTACTTAACCGATAACAGAACATCATCACTGACATCAAATTCTAGGTTTAAGTAGCCCAACCAACGGTCACGCTCTTGATTCTCATCGTTAGCGGAATACTCACGCCAGTATTTTGTGTCTTGCTTCACTAACACGCCGCGGTAACGAAGACTCTGAGCATCATTTAAACTGCCGCCCGCATCTAGCTGAGCACGGGTCGAACCCAAACCATCAGTATCAAAACCTAAATCGAGCATTGAATCATAGGTCGGTTTCTTAGTGACCATATTCACTAAGCCACCAGGGCCAGATTGGCCGTACAACATGCTCGAAGGACCTTTCAATACTTCGACTTGCTGTAAAGTTTCAATTGGTTGTACGTAGTGAGACCATTGTTGATGGCCATTGATAAGATAACCGTTACCCGAATCGAGCTCGAAGCCGCGGATACTGAAGACTTGACGGTTCCAGCGCGTGGTTCCCGCCGTCACACTGGAGTCGTTAACTAAAACCTCGGCAAGGTTAGTGGCCAACTGTTCATCGGTCACAAAATCGGGGATCACATTAACTGACTGTGGGGTATCCATTAAGTCGATATCGCCACGCATGGCACCCGATGCACTACCGACTTTATAGTCGTTAAAAGTACGGCCAGTCACATTGATGCGCTCAATATTTTTATCGCTCGCCACTTCTGCAATAACCGGCATAGCCATTAATGCCGAGCCTACAGCTAAACCTATAACTGAATATTTAAATACCATTGCCAACACCTCAAATAGACCTTTCGTCTTAGAATTGCAGGCAATATAAATGAGAAGTGTTTTTATTTTCTCTTCTTTACTAAAATTTACAATTGAGTGTGATAGTGATCAAATTAACTTAAAAACCAACAATTTGCCCATACCACAAAAACATGAAGAAAATCTTAATTATTAAGCATTACTTAATAAAAAGGCTTTTTAGTGCAAAACATTGAACACAATAAAGATAAAAGCGGCACATGGCCGCTTTTTTGACATTAAGTTGAGTTTTAAAACTTACTTTTTAATTTTCACTGGACGTTGCCAACCTGTGAGGTGTTTTTGTTTAACACGAGAGATCACTAACTCATTCTCACCTACATCACGGGTAATCGTTGAACCGGCCCCTAAAGTTGCCCCTTTACCTATGGTCACTGGAGCCACCAACTGAGTGTCAGAGCCGACAAAGACGTTATCTTCGATAACAGTAAGATGCTTATTCGCGCCATCATAGTTGCAGGTAATAGTACCAGCACCAATGTTGACGCCATCACCAATGATGGCATCGCCTAAATAGGCTAAGTGCCCTGCTTTGGATCCCACGCCAATCACCGCTTTTTTCACTTCAACAAAGTTGCCTATATGTGCATCTTGCTTAAGCTCTGCGCCGGGACGTAAACGGGCAAATGGGCCGGCACTGGCAGCAACGCCAAGCGTAGCACCTTCTATAATAGAGTAAGGCTTGATCTCAGCATCATCGGCAATCTCGCAATCAATTAAAATCGCGCCTGCGCCAATAGTGACATTATTACCCAAGGTCACTTTGCCTTCGAATATCACATTAATATCGATCATCACATCCATACCAACAGTGACTTCACCACGGATATCGATACGGCTTGGGTCGCGAAGGTTCGCCCCCGCCAACATGAGCTTTTCGGCTTCACGAGCTTGGTAAGCACGTTCAAGTTGCGCTAATTGCATGCGATTATTGGCGCCTTCGACTTCAATGGCCGATTGTGGCTGAGCAGTATCAATAGCAACGCCATCAGCGTGCGCCATAGCAATAATATCCGTTAGATAATATTCGCCTTGGGCATTATTGTTCGATAAACGGCTCAACCAAGTTTTAAGTTGTTTACCCGGAACCGCCATGATGCCGGTGTTAATTTCGTTGTTCAGCAACTGTTCTGCAGTCGCATCTTTTTGCTCAATAATTCCAATGACTTTTCCTTGCTCACGGACAATACGGCCATAACCCATAGGATTAGCTAAATTCACTGTTAAAATAGCAACGCCATTTTCAGGACGGGCGGCGAGTAATGCTTCGAGAGTCGATGTTTGGATCAACGGCACATCGCCATAAAGAATAAGCACTGTATCGCTGTCGGCGATATGTGGGCTAGCCTGTGCAACCGCATGACCTGTGCCTAATTGCTCGGCTTGCAATACCCAGTTAAGTTGTTGCTCACCCAAACAGGCTTGTAGCTTGTCGGCGCCATAACCATAGACTAACTGAATAGAGTCACTGCCAACTTTATTAGCGGTATCGATGACATGTTGCACCATGCTCTTATGGGCGATGGGATGTAATACCTTAGGAAGATCAGAGCGCATCCGTGTTCCCTTGCCAGCCGCTAAGATCACTACATTTAATGCCATTACCATATCCTTGAACAAATACCCAAGAGGGTGAAAAATTACGGTCGATTTTGTGGCGCAATTTTAACGGAAAGCACATCGAAAAGCGAAGTAGATAGCGATACTAATCAATCAAAGACATGCAAGAATGCCAATCTATCCCATTTTTAGACACAAAAAAGGCGACCCTATGGTCGCCTTTTTTCACAAACAATAACCTTATCTGGCAATGTTTTTCTTGATGGTTTCAACAACACGTAATTGAGCCATAGCCTTATCTAACTCAACCATAGCCGCGTCATAATTGAAGTCAGCGCCAGCAGTTGCCATATGGGCTTCTGCACGACGCTTAGCTTCTAATGCCGCTTGCTCATCAATATCTTTGGCACGCATAACCACATCAGCCAATACGGAGACAGAAGAAGGCTGCACTTCCAGAATACCACCTGAAAGGTAAAACACTTCTTCACTGCCGTCTTGCTTGACGATGCGCGCCATGCCAGGTTTGATATAACTAAGCAAAGGAGCGTGGCCATGCATTATGCCCAACTCACCTTCAGAACCAGTCACTTGCAGCGAAGCTACACGACCAGAGAAGATTTTGCTCTCTGCGCTTACAATATCAAGATGTACTGTCATGGCTGCCATCCCGTTCTCCTTAAAAAACTAAGTATGAATACTTAGTTATTTCTTTTTGTTCGCTTTCTCGATGACTTCATCGATTGAGCCAACCATGTAGAACGCTTGTTCTGGCAGGTGATCAAACTCACCGTTCAAAATACCCTTAAAGCCACGGATAGTGTCTTTCAGAGAAACGTACTTACCAGGAGATCCAGTAAAGACTTCTGCTACGAAGAAAGGCTGAGATAAGAAACGCTCAATCTTACGAGCACGGAATACGACAGTCTTGTCTTCATCAGACAATTCATCCATACCCAGAATCGCAATAATGTCTTTCAGCTCTTTGTAACGTTGCAGTACAGTTTGCACGCCGTTAGCAACGTCATAATGCTCTTGGCCAACAACCAATGGATCTAATTGACGTGAAGTCGAATCCAATGGGTCAACCGCTGGGTAAATACCCAGAGAAGCAATTTGACGTGACAGTACAACAGTCGCATCTAAGTGAGCGAAGGTTGTTGCTGGTGACGGATCGGTCAAGTCATCCGCAGGTACGTATACCGCTTGTACAGAAGTAATAGAACCCGTCTTAGTTGAAGTGATACGCTCTTGCAGAACCCCCATCTCTTCAGCCAATGTTGGTTGATAACCTACCGCAGAAGGCATACGACCTAACAGTGCAGATACTTCAGTACCGGCTAAGGTATAACGATAGATGTTGTCAACGAACAACAGTACGTCACGACCTTCGTCACGGAACTTCTCTGCCATAGTCAGACCAGACAGTGCAACACGCAAACGGTTACCTGGAGGCTCGTTCATCTGACCATAAACCATGGCCACTTTGTCGAGAACGCCAGAATCTTTCATCTCGTAGTAGAAGTCGTTACCTTCACGAGTACGTTCACCTACACCGGCGAATACAGAAAGACCCGAGTGGGCTTTAGCGATGTTGTTAATCAGTTCCATCATGTTAACTGTCTTACCAACACCCGCACCACCGAACAAACCGACTTTACCGCCCTTAGCGAATGGACAAACAAGGTCGATAACCTTGATGCCAGTCTCTAACAGTTCAGTAGAGCTTGATTGATCTTCGTATGAAGGAGCTGTACGGTGAATAACATAACGCTCTTCTTCACCGATTGGACCCGCTTCATCAATAGGCTCGCCTAATACGTTCATGATACGGCCAAGAGTGGCGGTACCAACAGGAACAGTAATAGGTGAACCTGAGTTTACTACTTCAAGACCACGACGCAGACCGTCAGAAGAACCCATAGCGATGGTACGAACTACACCACCACCTAGCTGTTGCTGAACTTCCAGCACCAAACCATTACACGGGCCTTCACCTACGATTTTCAGAGCGTCATATACTTGAGGTACGGCATCTTGTGGGAACTCTACGTCCACAACCGCGCCAATCACTTGGACAACAGTACCTGTGCTCATGATTAATCCTCTAAAACTTGTATTCGTTACCTAACCTAAACCGCAGAGGCACCAGAAACAATTTCCGACAGTTCCTGCGTAATCGCAGCCTGACGGGCCTTGTTATAGACCAGTTGCAAGTCGTTGATAAGCTCACCCGCGTTGTCTGTTGCCGACTTCATTGCCACCATACGGGCAGCTTGTTCAGAGGCAATGTTTTCAACAACACCTTGGTAAACCTGAGATTCCACATAACGGACCAATAAAGTATCCAAAAGTGCTTTTGGATCTGGCTCGTAGATATAATCCCAACGATGAGCAGTTTCATCATCTTCTGATTTAGGCAAAGGTAGCAGCTGCTCGATCACAGGAGTCTGCGTCATAGTATTCACAAATTTGTTAAATACCACGTACAGACGATCCAGCTTGCCTTCGTTGTAAGCTTCTAGCATGACACCGACTGTCCCGATCAAGTCAGCGAGCTTTGGAGCATCGCCTAAACCTGAAGCGTGAGCAGACACTTGTCCACCGAAGTTTTTGAAAAACTGCACACTACGTGCACCGATAGGGCAAAATTCAAATTCTGCACCTTGGGCTTTCCAGCTTTTCACGTCTGCAATAACCTTTTTGAAAAGGTTAACGTTCAGACCACCACAAAGGCCACGGTCGGTTGCTACAACAATGTAACCAACCCGCTTAGCCTCTCTCACCTCCAAATAGGGGTGTTTATACTCGAGAGAACCTTGCGCGACGTGACCGATCACCTTACGCATGCTTTCCGCATATGGACGGCTCGCAGCCATGCGTTCCTGCGCTCTGCGCATTTTGCTGGCTGCCACCATTTCCATGGCGGACGTGATCTTCTGAGTGTTTTTCACACTCGCGATCTTGGTTTTAATCTCTTTAGCGCCGGCCATCTCTACTCTCCAATCTGGACCTGAGGTGTCTTAAGACACCTCTATCATTGTTACCAGGTTTGGGTTGCTACGAACTTGTCGAGGCCAGCTTTTAATTCAGCTTCGATATCAGCGCTATAATCGCCAGTATCATTGATAAGCTTCATTAAAGGAGCATGCTCGCTGTTCATGAACGAGAGCAGAGCGGCTTCGAAATTACCGACCTTATTCAGCTCAACACTCTTCAGGTAACCTTTTTCAGCTGAGAAAATAGACACAGCTTGAGCGGCTACGCTCATAGGAGCATATTGCTTTTGCTTCATCAGTTCGGTAACACGCACACCATGCTCAAGCTGAGCACGTGTTGCATCGTCAAGATCAGATGCAAATTGCGAGAACGCAGCAAGCTCACGATACTGTGCTAGTGCGGTACGAATACCACCAGACAGTTTCTTGATGATCTTAGTCTGAGCCGCACCACCAACACGAGAAACAGAAATACCTGGGTTAACCGCTGGACGTAGGCCAGAGTTAAACAGATCGGTCTCAAGGAAGATCTGACCATCGGTAATAGAAATTACGTTGGTCGGTACGAATGCAGAAACGTCACCCGCTTGCGTTTCAATAATCGGCAGCGCGGTTAAAGAACCAGTTTTGCCAGTTACTGCACCTTTAGTGAACTTCTCTACATAAATCGCGTTAACGCGTGATGCACGCTCTAATAAACGTGAGTGTAGATAGAATACGTCACCTGGGTAAGCTTCACGGCCTGGTGGACGCTTGAGCAGTAACGAAATTTGACGATAAGCAACTGCTTGCTTAGACAAATCATCGTATACGATCAAAGAATCTTCACCGCGGTCACGGAAGTATTCACCCATAGAACAACCAGAATATGGCGCTAAGTATTGTAGAGCAGCGGCTTCAGAAGCAGTTGCAACAACAACGATAGTGTTAGCTAACGCACCGTGTTCTTCTAGCTTGCGCACTACGTTAGCGATAGTAGAAGCCTTTTGGCCAATCGCGACGTACACACATTTAATGCCAGAATTTTTCTGGTTGATAATTGCGTCGATCGCCATTGCTGTTTTACCAGTTTGACGGTCGCCAATGATCAATTCACGTTGACCACGACCAATAGGGATCATGGCATCAACGGCTTTGTAACCAGTTTGAACTGGTTGATCAACAGACTGACGTTCAATAACACCTGGTGCGATAACTTCAATTGGCGAGAAACCATCGTTATCGATAGGTCCTTTACCGTCAATTGGCTCACCTAGAGTGTTAACAACGCGGCCAAGAAGACCGCGGCCAACTGGAACTTCCAGAATACGGCCAGTCGTTTTCACTTTTACGCCTTCTGCTAAATCAGCATAAGGACCCATTACTACGGCACCGACAGAATCACGTTCAAGGTTCAACGCGATTGCAAAACGGTTACCAGGCAGTTCGATCATCTCACCTTGCATCACGTCGGCTAGGCCGTGGATGCGGATGATGCCGTCACTTACCGCAACGATAGTACCTTCGTTACGAGATTCGCTAACGACTTCGAACTGCTCGATCCGCTGCTTAATCAGATCGCTGATTTCAGTGGAATTCAGTTGCATGCTCAAACTCCCAATTACGACTGCAGCTTATCAGACAGACGCGATAACTTACCGCGGACCGAGCCATCGATGACTAGGTCTCCTGTCTTAATGATTACACCGGCGATGAGCGCGGCGTCAGTGCTACAATTCAGCTTAACTTTGCGTGCGAGACGTTTCTCTAAAGAAATACTAATCTGCTGTTGTTGTTCAGAGCTCAGCTCAGTTGCAGAAACCACATCGGCTTCTACTTCTTTTGCCCACTCATTACGGTATTCAGTAAATAACTGAGATACAGCAGGTAGCACCTTTAAGCGACCGTTTTCAGCCATTACCTTTATCAGGTTCTGACCTTGCACATTGACTTGCTCACCACACACACTAATAAAGAGTGCTGCGAGCTTAGTGCTGGCTAAAGAGCCAGCTAACAGTGGTTGCATGGTTTCGTTTTCACTCACCAATGCGGCAAACGTGAGCATTTCAGCCCAAGAATCCACTGCATCTTGTTCAATAGCAAAGTCAAAAGCTGCCTTTGCGTAAGGGCGAGCGATGGTGGTTAATTCAGCCATAACTCAACTCCCTTATCAAATTTCAGCGACTAGTTTATTAACTATGTCACTGTGGGCGGCTGGATCAATAGAACGCTCAAGGATCTTCTCAGCACCCATGATGGCAAGAGTAGCAACCTGCTTACGCAGATCCTCTTTGACGCGATTACGTTCAGCTTCAATTTCTGCTTTACCCTGAGCGATGATTTTAGCACGCTCAGCGTCTGCTTCGGTTTTGGCTTCTTCAACTATTTGAGCTTTACGCTTGTTAGCTTGCTCAATAATTTCATTAGCCGTTACCTTGGCTTCTTTTAGTTGGTCAGTCGCTTTCGCTTGTGCCAACTCCAGGTCTTTTACCGCACGATCAGCATCAGCTAGACCGTCAGCAATCCTTTTTTGGCGCTCTTCGATGGCATTCATCAAAGGGGGCCATACAAACTTCATGCAAAACCACACGAAGATGATAAAGGCGACCGTCTGACCGATTAGGGTAGCGTTGAAATTCACAACAGCCTCCTATTTAGAGTTAAGACAGAAGCGTTTTTTACAGCATTGCACCCAGTGGGTTGGTAAATAGCATAAATAATGCGATACCAACACCGATCATAGTTACGGCGTCAAGAAGACCCGCTACGATGAACATTTTAACTTGTAGCATAGGAGCCATTTCTGGTTGACGCGCAGCGCCTTCCAAGAACTTACCGCCTAATAAGCCGAAACCGATTGCAGTACCAAGAGCACCCATACCAATCAGCAGAGCAACAGCGATAGCTGTCATGCCTAAAATCGTTTCCATCTGTATCTCCAGTATCTAAATCTATATTAGTTGATGATTTAGTTTAAAATTTCTTCAGCAATCCTTAATGATCTTCATGCGCCATGCTTAAATAAACAATGGTCAACATCATGAAGATAAACGCCTGCAGCGTGATAACCAAAATGTGGAATATTAACCAGCCCAGTTGCAGAGTCACACCTAGGGTAGATAATAACAAGTTGGTACCATACATCAGCGCAATAAGGATGAAGATCAACTCACCTGCGTACAAGTTACCAAAGAGTCGCAATGCCAATGAAATTGGCTTAGCAATCAAAGTAACAGTCTCTAATAGGAGGTTGACGGGTATCATTGCCTTATGGTTAAAGGGCTGTAGTGTCAATTCTTTAACAAACCCAGACACACCTTTGACCTTAATGCTGTAAAAAATAATCAGCACGAACACACCAATAGCTAAGCTAAAAGTAATGTTAACGTCAGTCGTCGGAACCGCTTTTAGATAGGGAATACCCATTAAACTTGCTGCGTGAGGCAGCCAATCTACAGGGATCATATCCATGAAGTTCATCATGAATACCCATACAAAAATGGTCAGAGCTAAAGGCGCGATCAGAGCATTGCGACCATGAAAACTTTCTTTCACGCTGTTATTTACGAACTCGACGATAATCTCAACAAAACATTGCAGTTTGCCAGGAACACCGGAAGTCGCTTTTTTACCAACGCTGCGGAAAATCCACAGGAACAGAACACCAAGACCAACCGAAAAGAACAACGAATCAATGTGCCATGTCCAAAAGCCTTCACCAACACTTAAGTTGGTAAGGTGATGTTGGATATAGCCCTGCGGTGTTAACGCTTCACCAGTTGCAGCCATGATTCATCCCACTTAACTTTGCTTGAAGTATAAAGGAGCTGTCCAATGCACGATTAGCGTCAGCACATAACAAACAAAAAGCGGCATAAAAGCGACCTTAAGATTGATAAACACAAACGAAAACATTGCGATGGTTAACAGCAACTTTACCGCTTCCCCCCAGTAAAAAGTCTTTATGACTTTTGCAGCTGAACTTGCTCCCGTGTGGGAGAAAGCGAGGGTTGCGAATACAAAATTAGGGAGCACAGCGATTGAACCACCTGCTAATGCAGAATAGCCAAACTGAACTCCCCACACGGCGAAAAAGAGAATTGAAGCACCCCCAGCGACCGCCGCCTGCATCATCACCAATTTATAGGCTGACCACCGGCCACGACGCGCTAAAACCTTACTCAATTCATCCTCTCCGCATTCATACTTTTTGTTTCGATGACCGGATGACAAATACCCGTATTTATGTCGATGCACAAAAAGCTTGCGAAAGTATACCTTTTCACGCCTTCATTGCAACTTTGAGATAAGGAAAAACAACACTTTTAACGTGATCTCGCGCCAAACGAGTTAAAATGTAAGATTAGCATCTGTCACAAATTTACATTAAAAACTGTTAATCTACAGACATTAATGAATTTTACTAAGAATTCCGTCTAATTCAGCCAGATTCTGATAGTTAATTACAATTTTACCCGTGCCCTTACTGCTATGAGCGATCGAAACCTTGGCACCTAATCTTTCAATTAACTGCTGCTCTAAACGACAAACATCTTGATCTTTAGTCGTAGTTTCGGCTTGTTTAGGCGGATTTAAGGTTTGATTAATTAATCGTTCAGTTTCGCGAACGGTTAATTCCTTAGCGGCCACTAATCTCGCAAGATTTGTTTGTTCTTCTCCCTCAATTGCCAACAAAGCGCGAGCATGACCCATATCAATGTCGCCATACTCGAGTAGACGCTTAACCGGCTCATTTAAGCCGTTTAAACGTAACAAGTTAGATACACTCGCTCTGGATTTTCCCACAACATCGGCAACCTGTTGGTGAGTAAGTTCAAACTCTTGCATTAAACGTTGCAATGCAATGGCTTCTTCCATGGTATTTAAGTCTTCACGCTGGATGTTTTCAATCAAAGCAATAGCAACAGCGGCTTCATCAGGTACTTGCTTTACTATGCAGGGGATTTTATTCAAGCCAGCAAGTTGCGCAGCACGCCAACGACGTTCACCCGCAATGATCTCATACATATTATTCGTCACTTGTCTCACAACGATAGGCTGAATAATGCCTTGGTTGCGGATAGAGTGTGCCAGTTCTTCCAACGCTTCGGGGGACATGTCTTTACGAGGTTGATACTTACCTGGCTGTAATAAGTCTAAATCGAGATGGATAAGCTCTTCTTTTTTATCGACAACATCAGCTTCGTCAGTGTGCTTTTTACTGGCGGCATGACTGTTACTCAGTAGGGCATCTAACCCTTTGCCTAATCCTCTTTTTTTCAACGTCATGGTGATCCTTTACGCTTGCTTAGCCT
This sequence comes from Shewanella sp. SW24, assembly GCF_025653395.1. Lineage (NCBI taxonomy): Bacteria > Pseudomonadati > Pseudomonadota > Gammaproteobacteria > Alteromonadales > Shewanellaceae > Shewanella > Shewanella sp. SW24. Next base: position 54,908 of record NZ_JAKKSH010000024.1, on the reverse strand, counting down.
GAGTTTGTTGTTCTGAACGACGGATCATTTCACCCGCAAGCGCTAGATACGCCTTAGCGCCAGCACTCGATTTATCGTAATACATAGCAGGCGCTCCAAAACTTGGTGCTTCTGCTAGCCTCACATTACGTGGGATAACGGTACGATAGACTTTGTCACCAAAATGTTGTTTTAGCTGATCGGACACATCATTAGACAAACGATTACGCGGATCATACATAGTACGTAAAATGCCTTCGATGCCAAGTCCAGGATTAACCATAGCTGCAAGCTTAGTGATGGTATCAATCAGCGCAGTTAAGCCTTCAAGGGCGTAATATTCACACTGCATAGGCACGAGTACAGAGTCGGCCGCTGACATAGCGTTTACGGTCAACATGTTCAATGAAGGAGGGCAGTCGATAAAGATATAATCGTATTGATCTTTGATCGGTGCGAGCGCGTTACGCAAACGGATCTCTCGGGCAAAAAACTCCATCAATTTGATTTCTGCCGCAGTGACATCGCCATTACTGGCGATCAGATCATACTTACCCGCAGTGTTTTTAATGACGATCTCGTCGAAGGATTTTTCTTCAACCAATAATTCATAGGCTGTATTAGCTACGTCATACTTATCGACACCGCTCCCCATGGTGGCATTACCTTGAGGATCGAGATCGATCAATAATACTTTACGTTTTGTTGCTGCTAACGAAGCGGCGAGGTTAACGCAAGTAGTTGTTTTTCCTACGCCACCTTTCTGGTTAGCCACGGCAATCACTTTACCCACAATATCACCCTGTATGTAAATGCTGGTTTATTGCCCTTGCTTATAAATGATTTATTTATCACTTTTAAGCCTGTTATTCTTTGATTATCTTCAATAAATGTCTTTTTTCATCGAGTTTAGGCACCTTAAGCTCGATAACTTCTTTCACCACAAATCCACTTGGAATATGTTGCATCTCTTCATCATTCAACTGGCCTTTAAGTGCATAAAACTGTCCATGTTCGGCGGGGAGATGATGGCACCAAGTCAGCATATCTTGGATTGAGGCAAATGCACGACTTAATACGCCGTCGAATTTATCCTCCGGTTGATAAGCTTCTACGCGGCTTTCAACTGAGCTGATGTTATGTATGCCTAATTCAAAGGACACTTGTTTTTGAAAACGAATACGTTTACCTAAGCTGTCCAATAACACAAATTGTTTATCGGGGTTCATAATGGCTAACGGGATCCCAGGTAAACCCGGTCCAGTGCCTACATCGATAAAACGTTTACCTTGCAGGTGTTTTGAAACCACTAAACTGTCCATGATATGACGGATCAGCATAGCTTCGGGATCTCTCACCGATGTCAGGTTATAGGCTTTATTCCATTTGTTGAGCATACCAACAAAATCAATTAGTTGTTTTTTCTGCTCGACGGTTGCGGGCAAATTAATTTCGGCTAAATAAGCCTCTAACTGGGCAGATAACACTGAGCAACCTCAACAAAGATACGATTATGAACGCGAAGGCTATTATGAAGCCCGAAAACGATGAAGGGAAGCCTGAATGCTTCCCTTCTATGACCTAAGCAGCGATTAAGCTAGCTTTTACGCACTCTTACGTAATAAGCCACGCTTTTTGAGGTGAACTAACAAAATTGAAATAGCCGCAGGGGTAATGCCAGAGATCCGTGACGCTTGACCTATGGTTTCTGGTTTGTGGTTATTTAACTTAGCAATCACTTCATTCGATAAGCCTGGTACTTCTTTGTAATCGAGCGTCAAAGGTAAACCTGTGTTCTCATTACGCACAGCTTTGTTGATCTCTTCCTGCTGACGTTGAATATAACCAGAATACTTAACTTGGATCTGAACTTGCTCAGCCGCCTGTGGATCTTCAAGCCCTGGACCAAAACCTTCGATCTGCATCAACTTGCTGTAATCCATTTCTGGACGACGCAGTAATTCTTCAAATGATGCTTCGCGAGAGATCGGCGTATTCAAGTGTGGGTTTAACGCATGGATCAAAGGTGAATTTGGATGCACCCATTGAGCGCGCAAACGTTGTAACTCAAGTTCGATCGATTCTAACTTCTCACTAAATGCCGCCCAGCGAGTGTCGTCAACTAAACCTAATTCGCGGCCTTTTGCCGTTAAGCGAATATCAGCGTTATCTTCACGGAGTAACAAACGGTATTCGGCACGGCTAGTAAACATGCGGTACGGTTCTTTGGTACCCAGAGTTGATAAATCGTCAACTAGTACTCCAAGATATGCTTCGTCACGGCGTGGACACCAGGCTTCTTTGCCTTGTACTTGCAGTGAGGCATTCATGCCTGCTAATAAACCTTGAGCACCAGCTTCTTCATAACCTGTAGTGCCGTTTATTTGGCCTGCGAAGAATAAACCGTTGATCGCTTTGGTTTCTAATGAGTTTTTCAGATCTCTTGGATCGAAGTAATCGTATTCGATCGCATAACCTGGACGCATGATTTCTGCGTTTTCCATGCCTTTGATCGAACGTACTAAATTCAACTGTACATCGAAAGGTAAACTAGTAGAGATCCCGTTAGGATAGATCTCATTGGTATTTAAACCTTCTGGTTCGATGAAGATCTGATGCGAAGATTTATCCGCAAAGCGGTGGATCTTGTCTTCAATCGATGGGCAATAACGTGGACCAATACCTTCGATGACGCCTGAATACATAGGGCTTCTGTCTAAACCACCACGAATAATTTCATGGGTTTTTTCATTGGTGTGAGTGATCCAGCAAGAAATCTGTTTTGGATGATGACTGATATCCCCCATAAATGACATGACAGGTAACGGAGAATCGCCTTTCTGTTCAGCCATTTGAGAAAAATCGATCGTGTTTGCATCGATACGTGGCGGTGTACCTGTTTTTAAACGGCCGACTCGGATCGGTAATTCACGTAATCGATTTGCTAAAGCAATCGCTGGTGGATCGCCTGCACGGCCACCGCTGTAGTTTTCTAAGCCTATATGAATTTTGCCGCTTAAGAATGTACCTGTTGTTAATACAACAGCTGGAGATTCAAAAGCTAAACCCATTTGGGTAACTACACCAACTACTTGATGATTTTCAACAATTAAGTCATCTACTGCTTGTTGGAAAATATGTAAGTTAGGTTGGTTTTGTAATATATTTTGGATTTTTTGACGATACAGTGCACGGTCAGCCTGTGCTCGTGTTGCTCGTACTGCTGGGCCTTTACTTGAATTTAAGGTTCTAAATTGGATCCCTGCATAATCGGTTGCGATTGCCATTGCACCACCTAAGGCGTCAATTTCTTTCACTAAATGGCCTTTGCCTATGCCACCGATCGCTGGATTACATGACATTTGTCCTAACGTATCGATATTGTGCGTTAGTAATAATGTTTTTGATCCCATTCTTGCTGCTGCCAACGCGGCTTCAGTTCCGGCATGACCACCACCAACAACAATAACATCAAACCGTTCATGAAAATGCATGCCACTACCTTCAATTGCTAAGAGACTCAGTACGAGCCGAGCATTTTAGCATTTGCTTCGTCTTAGGTGAATGATCATTTTACGCTGTTCGATCGAGATGATCCGGACTAATAGATCTTAAGATCTTTATATAGATCTTTTTATTATGTTTACTATTAGGATCGCGTTTTTCTGTGCATAACCCAAATTCATTATATAAATCATTAATTAGCGCGATCTTGATCCTGTGATCTGATCGCGATCTAATGTCATTAAACATGGGGATAGATCGCCTACTTATCCACAAGGCGGATCATTAAGCAGATCGGACTGTGAATAGTACAGAGGTTGATCAGATCTAAATAATAGCTTATCCACATGTTTATACTTTAAATAAGTAAATTGTGGATAAATAGGATCTAAACTGTACATAGATCGGGACCTTATCCAATAAGCGATCTTAAATGTCCTGTTGCCATTGTGCTAACCATGCAAGGGCTGGGTCTTCCGGCACAGGATCAAGCTGTACATCGATCTGGATCTTATCCACAAAGGCTTTTGCATCGCAGTCTTGAATGGCCGAAATTAATTTTTCTGGGCCTTGGCAAAAGGTATCGTAACTTGAGTCACCAATTGCACATAAGGCAAAGTTTACTTGGCTGAGATCCGGTTTTTGCTCGGTAATTTCGTTGAAAAAAGGCTGAATATTATCTGGAAGATCACCAGCTCCATGAGTTGATGACACGATAATCCACAGTGCATGGGTGTCTATTTCGCACAATGTTGGGGTTAAATGAACTTGAACTTGGTGTCCTTGCTCCGTTAATTGGGCCATCATTTCGTCGGCAACATACTCTGCACTGCCCAATGTTGTACCAACGATTACTTCAATCTTTGCCATTATGATTTCTCAGTGTGTTGTTGTTTTTAAAACTAATTTCAATTAAATAGATAGCTGAATGGCTATTATTATGTTCATCATAAAGGAAATGTGGATAGGACCACAGAAGCAATACGTGATTTTTGCAGTTTTTGCATCCTTTATATAAGGTTGGTTTCGCTTACATGTTACCTTTAGCTTCTTGATACATAATTAATATATTTAAAAAGTTAATTTCATTTAAAATCAAATAATTATAATAGGATGATCCATGACAACACCCGTAAATGCGCCCCAGTGGCCACGGCAAATTCCTTACATCATAGCCAGTGAAGCTTGTGAACGTTTTAGCTTTTACGGTATGCGGAATATTCTTACCCCATTCTTGATGACAGCACTTTTGTTGTCTATTCCAGAAGAACTGCGCGGAACTATGGCTAAGGATGTGTTCCATTCCTTTGTCATTGGAGTGTACTTTTTTCCGTTACTCGGGGGTTGGATTGCCGATCGTTTTTTCGGTAAATACAATACTATCTTATGGTTAAGTTTAATTTACTGTGTTGGCCATGCGTTTCTCGCTATTTTTGAACACAGTATTCAAGGGTTTTATACGGGATTATTTTTAATTGCGCTCGGATCGGGTGGGATTAAGCCCTTGGTTTCTTCCTTTATGGGGGATCAATTTGATCAAACCAATAAAACATTGGCGCAGAAAGCGTTTGATCTGTTTTATTTTACGATTAACTTTGGCTCCTTCTTCGCCTCGTTATCTATGCCATTACTATTGAAATATTATGGTGCTGCGGTCGCATTTGGGATTCCTGGTGTCTTAATGTTTATTGCAACTGTGTTCTTCTGGTTAGGCCGCAAACGTTATGTGCATATGCCACCCGAACCGAAAAATCCCCATGGTTTTTTACCCGTTATTCGTACCGCATTGCTCACTAAAATCGCTGGTCAAGCCAACATAGGTTTAGTGTTAGCTTTAGTTGGGATAATTTCTGCAGCGTATGCTTTAGTGAATATTCCAACCTTAGGTATCGTTGCTGGTTTGTGTTGTGCGTTAGTGCTAGTAATGGGATTTGTTGGCGCAGGGGCTTCATTGCAACTCGAACGCGCTAGGGGGATCCATCCGGATATCGCCGTTGATGGGGTGCGTTCAGTACTACGGATCTTAATCTTATTTGCGTTAGTGACTCCCTTTTGGTCTTTGTTCGATCAGAAAGCGTCCACTTGGATATTGCAAGCCAATGACATGTCTAAACCGGAATGGTTTGAACCCGCCATGATGCAAGCTTTAAACCCATTATTAGTTATGTTACTGATCCCACTTAATAACTTTGTGTTATATCCGGCGATTGAGCGCATGGGTATAAAGTTAACTGCTTTGCGTAAAATGGGGGCTGGGATTGCCGTCACGGGCGTGAGTTGGATAGTCGTTGGTAGCATTCAATTGGTGATGGATGGCGGCTCGGTATTATCAATATTTTGGCAGATTGTGCCCTATGCTTTGCTCACCTTTGGTGAAGTATTAGTCTCTGCCACTGGGCTAGAGTTTGCCTACAGCCAAGCGCCTAAAGCCATGAAAGGCACTATTATGAGTTTTTGGACCTTATCGGTGACCGTCGGTAACTTATGGGTGCTACTAGCGAACGTCAGTGTTAAAAGTCCGGCAGTGACGGAACAAATTGCCCAGACGGGGATCAGTATTACCGCATTTCAGATGTTTTTCTTTGCTGGTTTTGCCATCTTGGCGGCATTGATGTTTGCGCTTTATGCAAGATCCTATCAAATGCAAGATCATTACCGCCACGTCGAATCATGAGTTAGTCGATGAGTGGAAATATTCAGTTGTAGATAAAAAATCAGCCCATATTGTATGGGCTGATTTATATGGAAATAATATTAAGGTTAGTTATTTTCCGATACAGAAAGAGCTAAAAATTTTGCCTAGTAAATCGTCAGAAGTGAAGCGGCCAGTGATTTCTGATAATGCTAATTGGCACATGCGTAACTCTTCTGCCAGCAGTTCTCCTGCTAGATACACTTCTAATTGTTCTTTACCTAATTGCAGATGGCTTGCGGCGAGTTCAAGGGCTTCTAAGTGACGACGCCGAGCGATAAAGCCACCTTCGAGGTTACTCTGGTAGCCCATGAGTGATTTTAAATGCAGCTTTAACTGTTCAACACCTAAGCCTGTTTTCGCCGAGATCCGGTAAACACTATAACCTTGTTCCTCTGTCATCATTAAGTCTTCGCCAGTGAGATCGGCTTTATTGCGGATCACTGTCACACCTAAATTTGAGGGCAGGCGATCGACAAAGTCAGGCCAAATATCATGGGGATTAACGGCGGCTGTGGTGGTGCCATCAACCATAAATAACACCCGATCGGCACTGTTTATTTCATTCCAAGCGCGTTCTATACCAATTTGTTCAACGGTATCTGTCGTATCACGTAGGCCTGCGGTATCGATAATGTGCAGTGGCATGCCATCTAAGTGGATGTGCTCGCGTAATACATCTCGTGTTGTACCAGCAATTTCGGTAACAATAGCCGATTCTTTACCGGCTAAGGCGTTTAATAAGCTGGATTTTCCGGCGTTAGGACGACCCGCAATCACGACTTTCATGCCTTCGCGGATGATAGAACCTTGTTTAGCACTGGCTTGCACTAGGTCGAGTTTGTCGATGATTTTATAGAGTGCATTGGCAATTTTGCCATCACTTAAAAAGTCGACTTCTTCATCGGGGAAATCAATCGCAGCTTCTACATATAAACGTAGGTTAGTGACTTGATCCACCAGCTCATGGACTTCCTTAGAAAATTCACCCTGGAGTGATTGCAGCGCACTTTTAGCCGCTTGCTCACTGGTGGCATCGATAAGATCGGCAATCGCTTCGGCTTGGGTTAAGTCTAGCTTGTCGTTCATAAAGGCTTGTTCGCTGAACTCACCGGGTTTGGCGATACGAATGCCACCGACTTCCATTACACGTTTGATCAGCATGTCTAGAACGATTTGGCCGCCGTGGCCTTGAAGTTCCAATACATCTTCGCCAGTAAAGGAATTGGGGCCTTTAAAAAACAGCGCTATGCCTTGGTCGATTACTTGGCCTGTTGCACTTTTAAAGTCGCAATAATCGGCATATCTTGTTTTAGGAAGATGACCTAATACGGCCATAGCGACATCACTGGCCTTGTTGCCTGAAATTCGGATGATGCCAACGCCGCCACGTCCAGGCGCGGTGGCTTGAGCCACGATAGTGTCAGTTGTCACGGAAATACCCACCAAACTAATATCTACCAAATCATGTAAAGGAAAAGGCGGCTAATTAAGCCGCCTTTAGTATTATTTTCACTTTATGCTTTGCTAAAGGTAGGGCTTATTTTAAGCCTTTTTTCTCAAGACCTGCATAAATAATCTTCTGCTGCGTGATGGCAACTATGTTACCTACTAACCAGTACAGTACTAGACCTGATGGGAACCACAGGAAGAATACGGTAAAGATTACTGGCATCCATTGCATCATTTTCACTTGCATTGGATCCATTGTCGGCGCAATTGGTTGCATCTTCTGCATTACAAACATAGAGACGCCCATCAGCAAGGGCAGTATGTAGTAAGGATCTTGTACCGATAAATCGTGGATCCACAGCATAAATGGTGCATGACGTAATTCGAAGCTTTCTAGCAATACCCAGTATAAGGCAATGAAGATTGGCATCTGTAAAATAATAGGTAAACAGCCACCCATAGGGTTAACTTTTTCTTTCTTATACAGTTCCATCATGGCTTGACCCATCTTTTGACGGTCATCACCAAAGCGTTCTTTCAAATCTGTTAGCTTAGGTTGCAGATTACGCATCTTCGCCATTGAGGTGTACTGCGCTTTTGTCAGCGGGAACAGTAAACCACGAACGGTTAATGTGATCAGAATAATTGCCACACCCCAGTTACCGACGAATGATTGATAGAACATCAATAACCAGTGAATAGGAACCGCTAACCACCATAAGAAACCGTAATCGACCACGAGATTTAAGGTTTCAGAAATCGCTGACAGTGCCGCTTGATCCTTAGGACCAACATAGAACTGTGAGCTAATTTCTTGGCTGGCACCAGGTGCAATATCGTATACCGCGCCGCGGAAACCAATATTAGCTAGACCGCCAGCACTGACACTAGAAAAAATTGTGTTACTGTCAGTTGCAGGAGGCACCCAAGCTGAAACGAAATAGTGTTGTAACATGGCTGCCCAACCGCCTAAAGTGGCTTGGTTCAGGTTACTTTTGGCCATGTCGTCAAAGTTGTATTTTTCATAGCGCACATCATTCGTTGAGAACGCACCACCACGATAGGTAGGCATCATCATGCTGCTTTCAGATGGCTTGATCGTTTGTTTAATCTGACCGTACATCTGAACTTGCAGCGGTGCTGCTGAAGTGTTGTTGATTTTATAGTCAACATCTATGTTGAACTTACCGCGATGGAATACGAACACTTTAGTGTAAGTCACACCATTGTCAGCGATATAAGTTAACGGTACTTCTAAGGTATCTTGGCCTTCGGCTAAGGTATATTCAGTTGCCGTTGTGCTAAATGCGGCACGGCCTTTTGCGCTGCTATCGATACCATCGCGACCAATTAGGCCGCTTTGAGCGATATAAGTGAAATCATTCGTTTGCTCAAGCAATACGAACGGTTGATCTTTCTCTAGTTCTTTTTTGTGCGAAACTAACGCAGCAAAAACGATGTCACCACCCACTGGATTGATCTGAATGTCTAACTGATCTGTTTTTACCGTAATCAGTTTGCTGTTTGCAGTAACTGCTGCAGCAGGAACACCTGTATCAGCTTCTGGAACATCGGCACTGTGCGAGCTTGCCGCGTTCGCCACTAAGGACGATTCGGTTGCAACGGGTTTAGGAGCTTTGTCTGCTTGCCACTGTTGCCACAGCAAAAAGCTGACAAACAGTAGTCCTATGAGCAATATATTGCGTTGAGATTCCATAGCCTATTTATTACACCTATCATTTTTAGGGGGGACGGGATCACTACCGCCGGGATGTAAAGGGTGACATTTTAATATGCGTTTCAATGCAAACCAACAACCTTTCGCGGTTCCATGCACTTTTATTGCTTCAATAGCGTAGTGAGAGCAGGTGGGATTGAAACGGCATCGAGGGCCCAGTATAGGGCTTATGAATACTTGATAGCCACGAATTAACGTGGTCGCTAGCCATTGTAGCGGCGACTGAGTTTGCGCCATAGCTTTTCTATCAATTTGTTGATTTCAGCGTTTTCCATTTCCATCACGCCATTTCTGACAAGCACAACAATATCAAGATGAGGAATGTCGTGTTGATTTAAGCGAAAACTATCTCTGATCACGCGCTTAATACGGTTACGTTGATTGGCGCGTTTTACATAGCGTTTAGCAACAGTAAGGCCCATACGCGGATGTTGTTCCGTGTTAGGAATAGCGAGCAAGGTAATTTCAGCAGAAGATGCTTTGATGGGATTGGAAAATACAGATTTAAATTGCGCGGGAGTTAACAAACGTAACTCCCGCGAAAAGGTATAGCTAGTCAACTAGTTACCCACTTATTAAGCAGATAAACGAGCGCGACCTTTCGCACGACGACGTGCAAGCACCTTACGGCCGCCTACAGTAGCCATACGAGCGCGGAAGCCGTGAGAACGCTTGCGCTTCAGGTTGCTAGGTTGAAAAGTACGTTTACTCATGATGGCAATCCGTCTTTGTTATTAGTGAACATATCCTTATCTCTAGGATAGAGGTAAGGGCAAAAAAGAGGCCGAATTGTAATCACAATACTTAGTCACGTCAACAACGAAAGTAAGTAAGTGCTTTATTTCTGCCAGCGTATCCTTAGATCAATCCCCAGAATACACCATAAGATGTGGATAACTCTGTGTACGGACACTACATGTAGTAGTGTAGGGGATCTTCGAGCCGATCGAAGGGGCGCCATTATAGATCAATGTGGATCGCTTAATAAAGCAGGATTTGCGGTTAGTGCTGAATAAAAGGATCGTTTTGGATCTTTGATGATCGAGGATATTCACATAGAATGATCTCGCTGGGGATAAATATTTTTTAAGGATAGCGATCCTTGAGATCTCGCTATAGAATACACCTCTTTTTTGATGATCTTTTGGGGATAACTAAGTGGCTGTTTCACTTTGGCAACAATGTATCGGACGACTGCAAGATGAGCTTTCTGCTCAGCAGTTCAGTATGTGGATCAGACCGTTACAAGCCGAAATGGATGGAGATACTCTGGTGCTTTATGCGCCCAACCGCTTCGTGCTTGATTGGGTCAGAGATAAGTACATCAATATCATTAATCAGTTCTTTACTGAGCAAATGGGTAGTGACGCGCCTAAATTGCGTTTCGATATAGGTAGTCGTCCTTCGGCGAAAAAGCCAAGTGTACCGGCACCGATTGCGCCAACGCGAGCACCTAATACTCAAACGAAAGCGACTGTGGGCACGACGTTTAATGTCCAAGCCGAGCCTATGGCGAACGCGAATCACCGCAGTAACATCAATCCTAGCTACCAGTTTGATAACTTCGTAGAAGGTAAGTCGAACCAATTAGGTAAGGCTGCGGCGTTACAAGTGGCTGAAAATCCGGGTGGTGCTTATAACCCACTATTTTTATATGGCGGAACAGGTCTAGGTAAGACTCACTTGTTGCACGCTGTCGGTAACGGGATCATTAAAAATAATCCGAATGCCAAAGTGGTTTACATGCATTCCGAGCGTTTTGTCCAGGACATGGTTAAAGCGCTGCAAAACAATGCGATCGAAGAATTTAAACGTTACTACCGTAGCGTCGATGCCTTGTTTATTGATGATATTCAATTTTTTGCCAATAAAGACAGATCCCAAGAAGAATTCTTCCATACCTTCAATGCGTTGCTTGAAGGGAATCACCAAATTATTTTGACTTCAGATCGTTATCCAAAAGAGATCGACGGTGTTGAAGACAGATTGAAATCGCGTTTCGGTTGGGGTTTAACTGTGGCCATTGAGCCACCAGAGTTAGAAACCCGCGTAGCGATCTTGATGCGTAAAGCTCAAGAGAGCGGCATTAACTTGCCCGATGAAGTGGCTTTCTTTATTGCTAAGCGTTTACGTTCAAACGTGCGCGAGCTAGAAGGGGCGTTAAACCGCGTTATCGCCAACGCTAACTTCACGGGTCGGCCAATTACTATTGATTTTGTTCGTGAAGCCTTACGTGACCTCTTGGCACTTCAAGAAAAATTAGTCACTATAGACAATATTCAGAAAACCGTAGCTGAATACTACAAGATCAAGATGGCTGATATGTTGTCTAAGCGTCGTTCACGCAGTGTCGCGCGCCCAAGGCAAGTGGCAATGGCGTTATCCAAAGAATTAACTAACCAAAGCTTGCCGGAAATTGGTGATGCTTTTGGTGGTAGAGATCACACCACAGTGTTGCATGCCTGTCGTAAGATTGCTCAGCTACGGGAAGAGAGCCACGACATTAAAGAAGATTATGCTAATTTGATTAGAACCTTATCTTCTTAAAACAAGGAATTTGGACACGATGAAATTCTCAATTGATAGGGATGCCCTATTAAAGCCGTTGCAATTGGTGTGTGGTGCGGTAGAAAGACGCCATAACTTGCCCATTTTGTCTAACCTCCTTGTAGAAGTAAGTGGTCACTCACTTAAGTTGACTGGTACAGATTTAGAAGTCGAACTCGTGGGCCAAGCTGTGGTTCACGGTGATATCGAAGAAGGTCGTACTACGGTTCCGGCGAAGAAACTGCTCGATATTGTTAAGTCTTTGCCAGAACAAAGCGAACTGAAAGTCGAACAACAAGATAATAAATGGTTGCTGCGTTCAGGCCGTAGCCGTTTTTCCTTAGCGACTTTGCCCGCAGAAGAATACCCTAACGTTGAAGCCTTCCAAGCTGAGATTGAATTTAGCTTGAAGCAGGGCGTGTTGAAGTCGATTATCGACTCGACGCAGTTTTCGATGGCTAACCAAGATGTACGCTATTACCTCAACGGATTATTGTTTGAAACTGAAGGTAATGTGTTGCGTGCGATAGCGACCGACGGTCATCGTTTAGCCTTAAGTCATCGTACGATTGAAGCACAATTACCGGAAAAACAAGTCATTGTGCCCCGTAAAGGCGTAATTGAAATGGCGCGCTTATTGGAGTCTGACGATCTCGATATCACTATTGCTATTGGTGATAATGCTATTCGTGCCACCACGGCTAACACAGTATTTACCAGTAAATTAGTCGATGGTCGCTTCCCTGATTATCGCCGTGTATTGCCAAAGGGCGGTGATAAAATTGTGATTGCGAGTCGTAATCACTTGAAGCAAGCGCTGACGCGGGCTTCTATTTTATCCAATGAAAAATTCCGTGGTGTGCGTATTCAACTCGAAAATGGTCTGCTCAAGATCACCGCTAATAATCCTGAACAGGAAGAAGCGGAAGAAATCATTGATGTGGAATACAACAATCAGGCCTTAGAAATTGGTTTTAACGTCAGTTACTTACTGGACGTGCTCAACAACCTTAAGTCCGATGATGTGCGTATCACGCTCATTGATGGTAACTCCAGCGCCCTAATCGAAAACCATTTGGAAGAAGATTCCATGTATGTGGTTATGCCGATGCGCTTATAAACCATCGATTTTTACGTTACCCGTGTCTGTACCTCTGTCTTCGATGTCTATGCCGCTTAACGGCGGCATAGTGTTTAATACGCAGCATTGGCCATTCCTTCACTCATTTACCGATAGTCTTAGCCTGTGGCAGCGATTGAGTTGCTCGTTAAGTGCTATGAATCCTTGCCTACGCCGTTTACGCGGCTTAATGAGTAATGCATGAGCCTGACCCGTCTCAATATCGAAGCATTTCGCAACATTCAGTCCGCACAGTTAATCCCCGCACCTGGGATTAACGTGATTTATGGTCAAAATGGCAGCGGAAAAACCAGTATTTTAGAAGCCATTTATTTCCTCGGTATGGGGCGCTCGTTTCGCAGTCATTTATCCCAACGAGTGATTAATCACGATGACGATAAGTTAACGCTATTTGCGACTTTAAATTTAGCGCGCGGTGACAGTAAAATTGGTTTACGCCGATTTCGCAATGGTGAGACGGAAGTGAAAATCGACGGCGAAAAAGTCAAACGTCTGTCGACCTTAGCCGAAGCTTTACCTATTCAAGTGATCACACCTGAAAGCTTTTCTTTACTGTTTGAAGGCCCAAAATCCCGTCGACAATTTATTGATTGGGGCGCATTTCATGCTGACCCACAGTTTTATGGCGCTTGGACGAATGTTCGTCGCGTTCTTAAGCAAAGAAATCAATTGCTTAGGAACGGTTCAGCTTACAGTCATATTCAATTTTGGGACCAAGAGTTTGTGCGCTATGCCGAGCAGGTCACCGAAATACGAAACCATTATGTAGACTCGTTAAATGAGCTACTTAAGGGTATAATCGGGGAGTTTTTACCGAGTGTAGATGTGAAGGTTTCATTTACGCGCGGCTGGGATAGTAAAACGGATTTTGCAGAACTACTCGAAAACCAATATTCCAGAGATTTGGCCACAGGTCATACCGTCAGCGGTCCCCATAAAGCTGACCTTAGACTTCGTGTAGGCACTTTGCCGGCGCAGGATGCCCTGTCCCGTGGTCAATTGAAATTATTAGTCTGTGCACTGCGTATTGCACAGGGAAAGTTGCTCAAACAACAAATAGATAAAAACAGTATTTATCTTGTGGACGATCTTCCGTCCGAGTTGGATGCACAGCATAGGCAGCTATTGCTTAAGCAGTTAACGGATACCGGAGCACAAGTTTTTGTGACCGCCATTGATCCTGCTGCAATAGTCGATTCGTTACACACGCCTCCCAGTAGGATGTTTCATGTGGAACAGGGACGTGTAACGGTAATTGAATAACCATTGAGAGAATAATATGTCAGAGAATAGTTACGATTCTTCGAGTATTAAGGTCCTTAAGGGCCTTGATGCAGTACGTAAGAGACCTGGGATGTATATTGGTGACACCGACGACGGTACGGGTCTACATCATATGGTGTTCGAAGTAGTCGATAACTCTATCGATGAAGCCTTAGCCGGCCACTGTAGCGATATTACGATTACTATCCATGTAGATGGTTCGGTTTCTGTTAAGGATGACGGCCGTGGTATCCCGGTCTCTATCCATGAGGAAGAAGGCGTATCGGCGGCAGAAGTTATTATGACGGTATTGCATGCCGGCGGTAAGTTCGACGATAACTCCTATAAAGTGTCTGGCGGTCTCCATGGCGTGGGTGTATCGGTTGTAAACGCTTTATCTAAAAAGCTGCAAATGACCATTCGTCGTGCTGGCAAAGTATACGAGCAGTTTTATACTCACGGTGTGCCTGATGCGCCGATCAAAGAGATTGGTGATGCAACCAAAACCGGTACTGAAATCCGTTTTTGGCCAAGTGAAGATACCTTCAGCGATGTTGAGTTTCACTTTGAAATTCTGGCAAAGCGTGTGCGTGAACTGTCTTTCCTTAACTCAGGCGTGGGTATCCGTCTGGTTGATGAACGTGACAATAAAAATGAATTCTTTAAATACGAAGGTGGTATTAGCGCATTCGTCGATTACCTGAACCGTAATAAAACGCCAGTCAACAAAGATGTATTCCACTTTATGCAAGAGCGTGAAGATGGCATTACCGTTGAAGTGGCTATGCAGTGGAATGACGGTTATCAGGAAAATATTTTCTGTTTTACCAACAACATCCCACAGCGTGATGGTGGTACTCACTTAGTCGGTTTCCGTAGTGCGTTGACACGTAACCTCAACAGCTACATGGAAAACGAAGGCTATAACAAGAAAGGCAAAACTAGCGCGACTGGCGACGATGCCCGTGAAGGTTTGACTGCCGTTATCTCTGTTAAAGTGCCTGATCCTAAGTTCAGCTCGCAAACCAAAGATAAACTGGTTTCTAGTGAAGTGAAAACCGCGGTTGAACAAACCATGGGTGAGAAGCTGAACGATTATCTGCTGGAAAACCCAGCCGATGCTAAGTTGATTGTTGGTAAGATTGTCGATGCGGCCCGTGCCCGTGAAGCGGCGCGTAAAGCCCGTGAAATGACCCGTCGTAAAGGCGCACTCGATTTAGGTGGTTTGCCAGGTAAGCTGGCCGATTGCCAAGAAAAAGATCCCGGTCTTTCAGAAATTTACATAGTGGAAGGTGACTCTGCTGGCGGTAGCGCTAAGCAGGGACGTAACCGTAAGAACCAAGCTATTCTGCCACTGAAAGGTAAAATTCTAAACGTTGAGAAAGCACGCTTCGATAAGATGTTGTCTTCTCAAGAAGTGGCCACACTGATCACGGCGCTCGGCTGTGGTATTGGTCGCGACGAATATAACCCAGATAAAACTCGTTATCACAACATCATCATCATGACGGATGCTGACGTCGACGGCTCGCACATTCGTACCTTGCTGTTGACCTTCTTCTTCCGTCAAATGCCTGAATTGATTGAACGTGGTTATGTGTATATTGCTCAGCCACCACTATTTAAAGTGAAAAAGGGCAAGCAAGAACAGTATTTGAAAGACGAGCCAGCATTGACTCAATATCTCACGACTCAAGCATTGGATGGCACTGTTGTGTATCCAACGCAAGGTGCGATTGGTATGTCAGGTGAGCCGTTAGAGCGTTTAGTGACTCAGTATCGTGAAGTGGAAGCCATTGTGGCTCGTTTAGAGCAGCGCTATCCAACGCACATTACTAACCGTATGCTTTACCACCCAATGATCACCAACGAGATGTTGGCCGATGAAGGCAAGATGAAAGAGTGGATCGATGCCTTTATCCATGAGCTGGTGGAAATGGAAAACAGCGGTGTACTGTATTCTGCTGAGCCTATTCTCGATCCTGAGCGTAAAGTGTATCTGCCTAAGATCACCATTCGTAAACACGGTATCGATACTAACTATCTGTTTACTTATGACTTCTTCCAATCAAGCGATTATCAACGTATCGGTAAGTTAGGTGCGGCGTTAGATGGCATGATTGAAGAAGGCGGCTATGTACAACGCGGCGATCGTGTTAAAGAAGTCGGCAGCTTCCTCGAAGCGCTAGATTGGACGATTTCTGAAGCCAAACGCGGCTTATACATTCAACGTTATAAAGGATTGGGTGAGATGAACCCTGAGCAATTGTGGGAAACTACAATGGATCCTGAATCACGCCGTATGTTGCAAGTCACGATTGATGATGCCGTGGGTGCCGATCAGTTGTTCACTTGTTTGATGGGTGATCAAGTTGAACCTCGTCGTGAGTTCATCGAAGCGAACGCATTGAACGTGGCTAACTTAGACGTTTAATGCTAGATGTATAATATTAGACGTGTAATGCGCGTTAAGACTCGCGTTAGTACGTGAATGATTAAGGGAAAGCCAAGGCTTTCCCTTTTTTATCTCTATGATTTATCTCTTTATCGATCAATACCCGCTTCATCCGCTGCAACAATTTCAGTCTCTGCTTTAGCCGCATTAATCCACGCCTGCATTTCCGGACAGCTGATCACATGCTGCATATAGGCACGGCTTGCCTGCGAGACTTCAATATCGTAGGTAAGAAAACGCATAACCACAGGGGCAAACATCATGTCGGCAATCGACCATTGGCCAAATAACCAAGTACCTTCGGAATTTGATGGAGCAAACTCGGCCATCTGTGCTGACCAAATCGCATCGATGCGCTCAATGTCTTTGCGGACCGCATCAGTGAGCTCAACATAGCGCCTCGCGCGTATGTTCATTGGTAGAGCGTTACGCATGGCATTAAAGCCTGAATGCATTTCACTGGCAATCGATCTAGCCTTGGCTTTTTGTTTAGGATCTTGCGGCCATGCGCTACCTGCAAGATAGGTGTCGTTGAGGTATTCACAAATTGATAGTGAATCCCATACCCTAATGTCACCATCGACTAATGTCGGTACTTTTAAAGTCGGCGAAATGGCTTTGAGTTGCTGATAGAAGCTGTCGGTATCGAGTTGCAGTAATACTTCGTTGAACTGCACGCCAGATTTTGCGGCCATTAACCAAGCTCGCAGTGACCAGCTAGAGTAGTTCTTATTGCCAATATAAAGATCCATTGTTTGTCCTTGAGTGAAATGCCGAGTGTTTCTGCAAAGCTACTATATGGACTCATTTCACCTATGACTAATGAATATTTTACCCTTTCTACATCCGCTAATACGCGTCATTTCTCTTGAGCTTACGAGTCACTTTTATTGAATTTAAACGACCCATAGCATTGAGATAATTTAACCATATCTTAATTACTTTGTTCGATGGATTCTGTCGAGATAAAGGCTAATTGGCGAGATAAATGGATGTGGCAGCGAGTGATTTACCCCGTAAGTGCACTGATTTTTATGCTATCGGCGGTGGCAAACGCCGATGAGGCAAATAAGTTATTGAATATGTGTAAGGCCTGTCATGGCGAGTCCGGTGTGAGTCGTTTTGAGCATATTCCTAATATCGGATGGCAAAACTCAGAATACCTATTGAAGCAACTGCGAGCCTTTAAGGCGGGGAATCGCCAAGATCCCACTATGACTAAAGTCGCCCAACTCTTGACTGAGGCTGATATGCAGCTGATGGCGGATTACTTTTACCTCGGAAAGGATAAATAACATGGATCTTAATCGTCGGGTTTTTATTAAAGGTGCGGTAGCGACGTCTGTGTTATCAGCTTTACCCGTTAAGTGGGTATTTGCCGAACAGCTTCCCGCAGCCGTCACTCCTCTGGATATATCAGCATTAACTTGGACTAAGGCAGATGACTTACCGAGTTATTTCAAAGTGTTAAACACTCATCCACTGAATGCGTTTCCGCCGGAGCATAAGCTCGCTCCTGCCGTGACGCCTGCAGATGCCTCGTTTATCCGTTGGAATGGCATAGTGCTTGACTTTAAGGCGTTAGATGCTAAAACTTGGACTTTTCAAGTGGATGGTGAGTCTGTAATCACCCCAAAAACCTACACAATTGATGAACTTAAGCGTCGCTTTAAGCATTACACATTGCAGTTGCTGATTGAATGTGGCGGTAATAGTCGCTCTGGCTTTTTTCCTAGTACTAAGGGTAATCAGTGGAATAATGCCGGCGTATTTTGCTCCGAGTGGACAGGTGTCTTAGTGAGTGATGTGCTTAAGGATTGCGGTATTAAAGCTGATGCCGTTTACACAGGCCATCACGGTGTTGATCGGCATTTGAGCGGCAAAGGTGAGGCGATTTCACGCGGCGTACCAATAAAGGCGGCGCTCGAAGAGCTTGGGCTTATTGCATGGTCGATGAATGGTGAGGACATTCCTTATCTACATGGATATCCCTTACGTATTGTGTTTGGTGGACGGCCAGGATCCGTTTCGCAAAAAGCGGCGACGGGGATCAGTGTGCGTAATAAAGTTCATGATGGACATAAAATGGAAGCACCAGCGTATCAACTCCCTAAATATCCGATAGCGCCAGGTGAGTCTGTTGATGATAAAGACTATAAAATCATTGAAGAAATGATAGTGAAGTCATTGATCACTCAACCTCAATCTGGAACCGAATTAGCTGTGGGTCAAAAGATGACTATCGCAGGCCATGCTTGGTCGGGATTGCGGGAAGTGGTTAAGGTGGAAGTCAGTTACGATTATGGCACCCGTTGGTTTGCCGCTGAATTAGAAAAACCTAAAAACATAACAGCATGGCAGCAATGGAAGATTGAATTGCAATTACCGTCGCAGGGCTATTATGAAATCTGGGCCAAAGCGACCGATAGTGAAGGTGATAGTCAGCCTGTCGTACAACCGCAATGGAATCCTAAGGGATATATGTTTAACGGCTGCCACCGTATTGCCGTTAGGGTGGTGTGATGAAGTCGCATATCAATAAACTGATATTGCTTGGGCTAGTGGCATCCAGTATTTCGCTAGCCGCTGAGTATCCAGTGGACCCTAAATCGGGTTTGATCATGGCTCCTGGCTGGGAGTTAGTGAACTATCAATGTAATGCCTGCCATACCAGTATGATAGTCGTGCAAAACCACGGCGATAAAGCCTTTTGGAAAGAGACTTTGCAGTGGATGATAGACACTCAGGGTTTATGGGACTTGTCGGATACTTGGGAGCCGACCTTGAGTTATCTAAGCACTCATTATGGGCAGGCTGAAATGGATATGACGATCTTCAGACGTCTACCTTTAGAACCGAACCTGCAGCCTGTGCTAGTTAACCCTTTCCCTAAGGAACCAAAATGAAAGCGATTATCATAGGTTTGATTGCGCTATGTGGCTTATCCACAGAGGTTAATGGAGAGGTTTATCAAGCAGATATAGAGCGAGGTCAGGTATTGGCTACAGCACAGTGTGAGTCATGCCATGGCAATGCAGTGATCGCTATGGCCAAGCAATTCCCAAACTTAAAGGGACAAAAATTAGCTTATCTTAATAAACAGCTCGTCGATTTTAAAACCGGTTTACGACTCGATCCTTTGATGCAATCACAAGTCAGCGCGTTAAGTTCTGAGCAATTACAAGATGTGGCGCTGTTTTATAGCCAGCAAGTTACACCGAACCTAAGTGCGAATTAGCATTATTGTGGGGACTATTTGAATGAAGTCGAATGTGGCTTGCTAGGAATGCGGGATGATGTTTCTTGGCCGCGATGATTAAGCGGCCTGTTAACCTAGACTGCGTTGTAGTCGGTAGAAGTAGTCATGCCATTCCGCTTGCGCCGTTGCCGCTTGTTCATCGTCAACCAATTCGAATTTAACTGTCTGCCCTGGGCGAGTTTGCGCGAGTTTCCACAAATCGGCTTCAATAATCACGGCTATTTGAGGGTGATTGCTGGTGGTCTTAGCATCGGCAAGTAACACTAAAGGTTGCCCTGAAGCTGACACTTGAATGACTCCTGGCTTGACTGTATGGGATTGAACAGGGAATGGTTTTGCTAAGGTCAATATTTCCCCGTTGAGTATTGCACTTGCACGATTGCTTTCTGCCGAAAGTTGCCACTGTGTTTGCCAGAATATTTGCTGAGATTTCAACGAGAAGGCTTGGGTGTGCTTTGTTGCGAGTGCGCGAATATGCCCATTCCAACTTTTTTGAATTGCGCCAACTTGCCTTCTTAGTGGATGAGCGGAACCTAAGGTCAGGTTATCGCCAGCTTCTAATGCGCGGCCATGAAATCCACCGATACCTGAGGTTAAATCAGTTGCAGCAGAATCCATCACTAACGGCACTTTAACGCCGCCGTCAACCGCAACATAGGCACGCATGCCTTTATTTCCCCCTCTAAGACTGAGTTTTTGTCCTGCCTTAATGGAGTAGCGCCAGCCGCAAACTATGGGTTTATTGTCTATGCGGGCATCGAAATCGGCACCCGTTAAGGCAATCCAAGCATCGCGTTTAAACAAAAAAATCGATTGTCCGAAGGTCAATTCCAGTACGGGTGTATTGTCTGGATTTGAGAGTAGGCGGTTTGCTAAACACAGTGCAGGTCTATCTAAGGCACCAGCTTGGGTTACGCCTAAATGTCGATATCCCATGCGTCCGATATCTTGAACTGTGGTTAGTGCACCCGCTTTTATTACCTCGATCATCAAATTTTCCGTTGTTAGCTCGCGAGTAGATTGTTAATCAATTAAAGGGAGACAAAATATGTATCCCTTTAGGAATGGTAGGCGTATTGTCAGTTAAATGATGCTGAAATGTAAGTTTTTTGAGGTTTCAACTTGTAACCAAGATTGTCTTTGTAAAAGCAGTAATGGTGGGATAGAAGAAGTCCGAAATGAATTGAATATGTTACACTTAAGCTAAGTATTAGCCTGTCTACAATGTCTTAATACACGGCTTGAGCTGATCAAAATGGATTTATGATGGGCAATATTTAACTGACTTTTTAACAATTATTTATAATGACAGGTTGATGCTTCTTGATTAAATCACTTTTTAATAAACTCTTTAATATTCGCGATACGGCGACCGTTGAGAGACCCAAAAGTTTTTCAACGACGGACTTAGGTAAGTCGCTTGAACCTGCGCGAAAGCCTGCTAAACCTCTCGAAGACATTAGCGTGGTATCTGTCGATTTATCTGCACTCTTTTATAGTTTGTTATTTCCGACACGGGTTAAGGACACTGGCGGTGTAGCGAATAATCTTGAACGTAGAGTCATGGCGGAGATAGAGCAGGCCTTGGCATCGCCACAAGTGATCGCCGAGAAAGTGTTAAAGCTGCCGTCAAAGGTATTGGAATTAGATCGTAAGCTGGCCGATCCTCAGTTTGATATTAAGGATCTATTAGCGCTTATTGAGCGAGATCCTTTATTGAGTGTGGAGGTGCTTAAGCTGTGTAATTCCCCTGCGTTTAAACGTAGCGATAGGGATATCACCAGTTTACAGCAGGCTTTGGTACAGCTTGGCCGCGAACAGTTGAGAAAATTTGTCACTACTTGTTTAGTGCGTGAAATGTTGGATATTAAACCAATCTATTTCCGTCGTTTTGGGGCTGAAATTTGGCGCCATTCGATGCAGGTTGCTTTTCTTGCCAGTGAGTTAAGCGATGAAGATCAAGATACGGCTTTTTTATTGGGCTTATTACACGATGTCGGCAAGTTGGCCATTTTTAAAATGCTTCTCGATGCATTTGTACAGGCAGAGCCGGGAGAACAGCCTAATTCTGGATTATTTAGACAAGTGATGACGACGAAATCGTTAACCTTGAGTTCATTGCTTGCTAAGTATTGGCAGTTACCCAATACCTTTGAAACAGAATTAGACAAGCTCGCCAGTGTAAACTCGCGCCCGCAAGCGGGGCTCGCCGCTGTGGTGTGGCGGGCGAATGTGATTAGCGAGATTTCTATGCTGCATCAAGCAGGGCAATTGTCCCCTGAGATACTGGCGAATTTACTGCAGCAAGTTAACTTAGATCAAACTCAATTTGATGGCTTACATCAAAAACTGACGCAGTTTTGATTGGGCAATTTAATACGTTTGGTATAAGAAATCAGGACAATAAAAAACGCGCTATGAAGCGCGTTTTTTATAAAGCGATAATTTTATAAACCTTAGTATCGTTATTGCAGTAGTGATATATCTGCTACGTGCAGGAACTGCTCGCGTAGATTATTCAACAATGCTAAACGATTGTTTTTCAAAGCTTCATCATCCGCCATAACCATTACATCTTCGAAGAACTGATCCACGCTTTCACGTAGGGCAGCTAACAAAGTTAAGGCCTGTTGGTAATCTGCATTGGCAAACAAAGGTGCCAACTGTGGTTGCAGCTCGTTCAACTTGGCCGCCAATGCTTGCTCTGCGGCTTCGGTCAACAAACTTGCATTGATGGTTGTTGGTAAAGCGCCTTCAATCTTAGCCAGAATGTTGGATACCCGTTTGTTCGCTGCTGCAAGTGCGCCAGAAGCTTCTAGGCTTCTAAAGTGTGATACCGCATTGATACGACTATCAAAATCAGCTGGGCGTGTTGGGCGACGTGCTAGCACGGCTAAGATCACATCAACACCAATGCCTTTATCTTGATACCAAGCGCGGAAGCGAGCCATTAAGAACTCTA
Organism: Shewanella sp. SW24; assembly: GCF_025653395.1. Taxonomy (NCBI): domain Bacteria; kingdom Pseudomonadati; phylum Pseudomonadota; class Gammaproteobacteria; order Alteromonadales; family Shewanellaceae; genus Shewanella; species Shewanella sp. SW24. The sequence goes on along the minus strand of NZ_JAKKSH010000024.1, from coordinate 31,916 downwards.
ACACTTCGTCGCTTGCATTGGCGTTGCTTAAGTTAGTACCGTGGAGCTCCTGAGCTTTAGCAATCAGCGTTACTAAGTCCAGTGGCAGTTTGTTCTCTACGATAATACGCAGCACACCAATGGCGGCACGGCGTAGGGCAAAGGGATCGGCTGCGCCTTTTGGTGCTTGGCCAATACCAAAGATACCGACTAAAGTATCGAGCTTATCTGCTAATGCGACTGCGCAAGATACGCCAGCACTAGGCACTGTATCGCCAGAGAACTTAGGCTTGTATTGCTCTTCCATTGCAACCGCAACGGCTTCGGTTTCACCATCGAGGCGGGCGTAGTGCATGCCCATAGTGCCTTGAGTGTCGGTAAACTCCATCACCATATTGGTCATCAAATCGGTTTTAGATAACAAACCTGCACGGGCTGCATCAACCGCATTCGCGCCAGTTTGTCCGGCAATAAAGGCGGCTAGGGCAGAAATACGATTCACTTTGTCTTTTAAGGTGCCGAGCTGTTGTTGGAACAGGACGGTTTCTAGGCTAGGTAAACGTGATTCCAGCGTGTGTTTTTTATCGGTATTAAAAAAGAACTCGGCGTCGGCAAGACGTGGACGAACGACTTTCTCGTTACCTGAGATAATTTGCGCGGGATCTTTAGATTCGATATTGGCCACAAAGATAAAGTTTGGCAGTAACTTGCCTGCATTATCAAAGACTGGGAAGTATTTTTGGTCGCCTTTCATGGTATAGACCAAAGCTTCAGACGGTACACTTAAGAATTTTTCTTCGAAGCTAGCGGTCAATACCACAGGCCATTCAACCAAAGAGGTGACCTCTTCAAGCAGGCTATCTTCGATATCCGCTGTGCCACCAATCTTAGCGGCGGCTTTTTCGGCATCGGCTTTGATTAATGCTTTACGGCTTTCGTAATCGGCGATGACTTTGCCTTTTTCTTTTAGGTCGGCAAGGTAGTGATCAGCGTGTGCTAATTCAAACTGCTTGAGTCCCATAAAGCGGTGACCGCGAACAGTGCGTGCCGATTTGATACCCAGCAATTCACCTTCAATTAACTCACTGCCTAGCAACATAGTCGCGGTGTGAACAGGGCGAATAAATTGGGTTTTATTATTGCCCCAACGCATTGGCTTAGGAATGGGCAATTTATCGAGTGCACGTTGAGCCATGGCAGCGATCAAACTTTTGGTTTCGACGCCTTCAACTTTGGCGTTATGGACTAACCATTCGCCTTTATCTGTAACTAAACGTTCGGCTTGTTCAACAGTAATACCATTACCACGTGCCCAACCTTCGGCGGCTTTAGTCGGTTTGCCTTCAGTATCGAATGCTGAACTCACTGCTGGGCCGCGTTTTTCAACGACTTTGTCAGCTTGTGCAAGGGCAAGTTCAGTGACGTTAATTGCCAGACGACGTGGCGCTGCGTACCAAACGGCTGAGCTGAACGCTAAATCGGCTTTGGTGAGTTCTTCAGTAAAGTTAGCTAAAAAGGATTCAGCCAGTTTACGCAGTGACTTAGGTGGTAATTCTTCCGTGCCTAACTCTATGAGTAAGTTTTCAAAATTCATGTTTTTACCTCTACTTACACATTGGGAAGCCAAGCGCTTCGCGTGCCTGATAATAAGATTCAGCGACCGCTTTCGCCATAGTACGAACACGTAAGATGTAGCGTTGGCGCTCTGTAACTGAAATGGCATGGCGGGCATCGAGCAGGTTGAAGGCGTGTGAGGCTTTCATCACTTGCTCGTAGGCGGGCAGAGGTAAGGGTTTTTCTAGCGACAATAAATGCTGACACATTTTTTCGCACTGATCGAACAGGGTGAACATAAAGTCCACATCGGCGTGCTCGAAGTTATAGGTCGATTGCTCGACTTCGTTTTGATGGAACACATCGCCATAGGTGATTAGGCCTAGTGGACCATCGGTCCATACGAGATCATAAACGCTATCAACGCCTTGGATATACATGGCCAGACGCTCTAGGCCATAGGTGATTTCACCTGTGACAGGGCTGCATTCGATGCCGCCGACCTGTTGGAAGTAAGTAAACTGAGTCACTTCCATACCATTAAGCCAAACTTCCCAGCCTAAGCCCCAAGCACCTAGTGTTGGTGATTCCCAGTTATCTTCCACAAAGCGGATATCGTGGATTTGAGTATCAATACCCAGTGCTTGCAGTGAGCCTAAATACAGCTCCTGAATATTGTCAGGCGAAGGTTTTAACACGACTTGGAACTGGTAGTAGTGCTGCAGGCGGTTAGGGTTTTCACCGTAACGACCATCCGTAGGGCGGCGCGATGGCTGCACATAGGCACTGCTCATAGGTTCAGGCCCTAAAGAACGTAGGAAAGTTTGTGGGTGGAATGTACCCGCGCCGACTTCCATATCTAGAGGTTGAACAATTGCACAGCCTTGCTGTGCCCAATATTCCTGCAGGGTGAGAATGAAACCCTGAAATGTTTTTACGTCGTGTTTTGTCGTCATGTCTACTTGTCTACTGCCGTTAGCCTGAATAGAAAATGGGTTCGATTATACCTTGTAGATATCTGCTTATGTAGGTTATTTTTTACCTTCTTAATTAAAACAATAAGGTTATATACCATGGAAGAGATCCGCTGTGGCTGGGTAAGTGATGATCCCTTGTATCGTGAGTATCACGACAAAGTGTGGGGGCGACCTGTTTATGATCCAAAGGAGCTGTTTGCTAAGTTGTGTTTAGATGGTCAACAGGCCGGATTATCTTGGATAACTATCCTGAAGAAGCAACAAAACTATGAACAGGCCTTTGCTAATTTTGAACCTGAGATTATTGCGACTTTCGATGAGGCGAAAGTAGAGGAGCTCATGTTGAATCCCGGTATAGTGCGCAATCGCTTGAAGGTGAACTCTATCATCAAGAATGCCAAAGGTTATTTAGCCTATATTGCCGATGGGAAGGATTTCTCTGCATTTTTATGGAGCTTTGTGGGCGGTAAACCCATAGCTAATCAGATTACGGCAATGTCGCAGGTTCCTGCACAAACACCAGAATCTGAAGCCATGTCAAAAGCGTTGAAGAAACTCGGATTCAATTTTGTCGGCCCAACCATTTGTTATGCCTTTATGCAGGCGGTGGGTATGGTGAACGATCACCTTGTCGAGTGTATTTCCTATCAGGCCTGTGTCGATTCTTGTGCTGAGCATAGCCACTAGAATCATTAATCGTTGGGCTGACTGATATTAAAGAAAACTCTTGTAGAGTATCCAAATACAAAAAAGCATGTTCCACGTGGAACATGCTTTTTGAGCTTCGCTGGAACTCATCTTGTTAAACTTAAACGGTCTCAACAGGAAAGCTATTCTCCTTAGACTTGAAAGTTGCCCTTAGAGTTTCTCAAAGAAAAACGGCTTACGCTGTTCTTTATCCCCATTAAGTTCCTTCATAGTCTCTGCATCAAATAACTTACCATTGACCATAGTATGAGTGACTTTGTCGGTGACGCGAATGTCGGCTAATGGATCACCATCAATAACGATCAAGTCTGCGAGCTTACCTTTTTTGATAGAACCGAGTTGCTGCTCCATGCTAAAGGTCGTCGCTGGATTAATTGTGGCCGTTTTCAACACTTCCATATTGCTCATGCCGCCTTGGGCAAACATCCACATTTCCCAATGTGCCGCTAAACCTTCACGTTGACCGTGGGCGCCAATATTTGGGTGAACCCCTAACTTATTGAGCTCGTTAGCAACCTTAGCAACATTGAAATGATTGTAGTGGCTCTGTGGTGCATGGGGGCGTCGCATTGATCTTGCTTGTAAAATATCGGCTGGCACATACATGGATAGGCGTGGATGTGCCCACACATCGGTTTTATCATACCAGTAGTTTTCACCAGAAATACCACCATAGGCAACCACTAAGGTTGGCGTGTAACCAACTTGAGTTTGGCTCCAAAACTGTTTGATATCGTTATAGATTGAACCAACGGGGAGTGAGTGCTCAATCGTAGTATGTCCATCGGCGACCATGCTTAAATTATGTTGCAGCAAGCTACCACCTTCAGGGACAACCATCATTTCAAGTTCACGTGCTGCGGCTATGACTTGCTGTCTCTGATTGCGGCGCGGTTGGTTATAGCTTTTTACGCTAAAGGCTCCGACTTTTTTCAGGCGTTCAAGATGGAATTTGGCATCATCCAGTGAGTCTATGTGCGATGTGTAGCCAGGCGCATTTGCGCCATAGAGTATGGTGCCGGTGGAGAATATTCGTGGGCCAACAATATTGCCTGCTTTTTGTTGCTCAGATGCGGCAAAGATTTCTGTGGTGTCATTCGAGGGATCGTGAATCGTGGTGACACCCAAGGATAAACCGGAATACAGCGCCCAGTTCTGTTGTGGCACAATTTCATCATCTGCTTGCGGTCCATGGGCGTGGGCATCGAATAGTCCTGGCATAATGGATTTGCCTTTGATGTCGATGATCTGCGCATCCTTAGGAATCGCAACATTGGCATCACCTACGGCGACAATATGATTGTCTTTGACTATGACCACACCATTATCAATCACCTGGTCATTTTCCATCGTAATCACTTTACCGCCGACGAAGGCGATTGTTCCACGTGGAACATCGGCCTTTTCGGTAAAGCCTAAATCGATAATGCTGGGTTGTGCCTTTTCATCTTTGTCGCGATATTGAGTGTCAACCTTGGCTTGGTACAACTCGGGGCCAAGAGTCCAATATAGTTGGTCGCTTTTACTGTTCCAACTGATACTTTCGCCCGCACGGGTACTCAATTGGCTTACAGGTAGATTGTTGGCATTGGGGCCAATCTCAACTGTCTCGCCGTGTTTAGCAAAAGGTGTTACCCAAACTTTAAAGCGTTCAGCAAAGGCGAGTTGCTCACCATCGGGTGAAACCCTAAATTCAGTTGCATGTTTGCTGCTGTAATGAACCCGTTTATCGAAGCCGTCTAAATTGATCGATGATAATTGCGGCGTTTCATCTTCGCTGCTATTCATAAAAAAGACGCGATCGGCATTGGCACCGAATTGAGCTTGATAGCCATCGGCACTGATCTTGCTATTTTGTTTACCTTTTATATCGACTTTATATAGCCCAGGTTCCTGCGACCAAGTTCTTGGTGTGAGGTTACCGCCTTGAGTTTTACGATACACTACGAGTTCACCATTGGGTGAAAAGGTGGGTTCGACATACTTTCCTGGCTCAGATGTTAGCTGCTTAGGTTTGCCACCTTTAGCGCTAATTACTTGCACTGTGCCTTGGTCTTGGTCATTCCAAGTGGTGAAAACAATATTTTTACCATCGCGCGACCATTGGGGATAAAGTTCTGCAATATTTTTGTCTAGCTCAGTCAAGCGTGACATTCTGCCATCGGGTAAGGATTTTAACCAAATTTTCCCCAGTGCTTCGAAGGCGACTTTGCTACCATCCGGTGAGACCTGCGCCATACGTAGCATTTTTACATCGAAAACGTCTTTATCGATATCTTGCTTAAAGCGCACCGAGGGCTGTACGGCTAACTCAGTTTTTACACTAAAGGGGATATCTGTGAGTGTTTTATTGGCAACATTCAGACGATTAATTTTTCCCTTAGCCCAGAAGAAAATATCCTTATTATCTTGTGTCCATGCCATTGTTGGATAGACGCCATGAATGGCCCAAGTTTCCTGCATATCACGGTCAAGTTCGCCAAACAGTTTAGTTGTTTCTCCCGACTTAAGGTCGAGTAGGTAGAGTGATGACTGGAAATCATCGCGCTTAATATAGGCGAGCTTAGTGCCGTCTGGGCTCGGCGTTGGCCGAATTGCACCACCCGTGCCTTCGATTAATACTTCAATCTCACCAGTCTGAGTATCGTAGCGTTTTATTTTGTAGATACCATTGACCGAATCCTTTGAGTAATGGAATGTTTTACCCGGCGTGTCATCCTGACTAAAGTAGATATAGCGACCATCGGGAGAATACGCGGGTTCACCTAAATCTTTCTCATCATTCGGGCGTTCGGTCAATTTGACGCCTTCACCACCCGCTACGTGATATAGCCACACTTCACCCGCGCCTAAGCTGCGGCTGGCAGTAAAGTGCTTACGGGCAACCAGATACTGGGAGTCTGGGCTCCAAGCTGGACTGTTTAGTAGCCTGAAGGTTTCTTGGGTGACTGTTCTTGGGTTTTTACCATCGGCATCCATAATCCAAATGTTATCACCACCATCGCCATCGGACGTAAAAGCAATGTGCTTGCCATCGGGGCTATAGACGGGCTGCATCTGCCAAGCTATGCCTTGGGCTAATGGCTTAGCTTCACCGCCTGTTACTGGAATTTGGTAGATGTCACCGAGTAAGTCGAAGACGATATATTTACCATCTGGGCTGACACTCAAGTTCATCCAAGTGCCTTCATTAACATCAACTTTGACTTGCACTAAGGGAGCATTCGCTGGAGCGTTAACATTCCAAGTCGATTCTTTCGTTTCTGTGGCGTTAACTGCGAGGGTATTCATCCCAAGAGTGAGGGCAATATAAAGCGGGGTAAGTTTAGAGTTAAACATGTCACTTCCTGTTATCGTTCTTATGGGCTACATGATCGGTATTAATCACAAGATAAAGTTTTGTTAATACTTGGTGTAGTTATCGCATAAATAGATAGGAAGGAAAACGTAAATACTGTTTCAATTGATGTTCGAGCTAGAAAGCTGATATTTATATTAGGGTTGGGAAAACAGAAATAGAACCAAGTTATTTGGTTCTATTTATAGAGGAGTATGGAGAACTAGCTGAGATAGGCTGATTGGATTAGCGAGGAAAGAAAATTGCTATCTCATCACCTAGGTGGATCATGGCATCATTTAATACCCTGCATGTAACACCTCCTCGCCAATCTGGGGTGAGTGCGGCTTCTAAACCGACATGTGCAATTTCCATTTTTTTACAGGGATCGGTCTCACCTGTAATTTCAAGTAGTAACTCACCAATTTGTAAATGTTTACCAACATCTGCACTGCTAAATACCAGACCATCAACGAGCAGATTTGCTCTGCGAGTCGTCCAAGGCAATTCTGCCTCGATAGCACGACAGGCTTGTTGCCATTGTAGTTTGGAAAGCACAGTGACTTGGCGTTTGCCAGGACGACCAAATACATCTTTCTCTACACCATTTAACTGGGTGACATTGGCACAGAGAACCTCATTCATTGGGCCGCGCTTTACAGTTTTATAGGCAATTGCCAGCAGTTTTGGCATAGTTCCTCACATCCTTTTTTAATGATTAAGTCGCTAAAACGATACGACTTAAAGTCCTTTTTTGATCAAATATTGGTATGGCGTCTGAGCCGTTTCGCTGGCGATAAGGGTGTGATCCATAAACTCACAGAAGCTTGGAATATCGCGTGTCGTTGCAGGGTCATCGGCAATGATCAGCAGTGTCTCGCCTGCAGCCATTTGTCTTACCGTTTTACGCACCATCATTACAGGTTCTGGGCAACGTAAGCCTAGTGCATCGAGCCTATGCTGTGCGGTTGAGAAAGCATCGTTCATATTACCTCTACTGAACAGTTAAGCAGAATTAGCTAATGTTACTCCAGCCCCCATGATAAACCAAGTTGGTGGTCTCAATTTGTGATGTGGTTTGATTGGTGTGCTTTTTGTCGTTACCAAAGCTAGAGATAAAATGTTCCACGTGGAACAAACTTATGGCTGATAGTAATTAACATTACTCAACGGCTTTATCAGCAGCGCTTTGAGATTGAGAGATTGGATGGATGACAGCTGTACTATTCTCTGGTGCTAAATCATTTGCTGCCGCCATAGTTTGTTGCTGCAATTTGGACGCCCGTTTGTAGCTATACATTTTTTGATCGGCTTTATGAATTAAGCTATTGGCTTCTTCATATTCATAGGGGCCAGTATCTGTAATGCCAAAGCTTAAGGAAATATTGTTTAGACTGAGTTTTATTTTTTGATTAAACCGAGTGATGAAATTCTCGCGAGCTTGTTCCTCACGACAGTTAGGCATGATGATACAGAACTCATCTCCACCATATCGAAAACATTGATCTTCAGCACGAGTGGTTTCTTTAATCGCTTTTGCGACAGCACAAAGTACTTCATCACCTGATCTATGGCCTTGAGTGTCATTAAATAATTTAAAATCATCTACATCTAAGTAGATGACACACACTGGCTCGGCGCGTCTTTGGGCAGCTCTGAGTATGCGAGTTGCGGTTTCTTGTAAGTGCCTTACGTTGAGCAAACCTGTTAAGGGATCGGTTTGCGAGAGTTCTTCTAACTGCTGGGTCCGCTCTTTGACTTTGCTTTCCATGCTTTGGGCATATTTCTCAGCCTTATCTTTAGCGTTCTCAATCTCGGAGACTAAGCTGCGAATATAAGTATCGAATACTAGTGTGACATCAAACAGCACGAGTTTATCAATTGCGGCTCGAATACGTTCGGCTTGACGTACATCTTGTACTGAGCCGTTGATCACTGCATAGATCAACTCCTTGAGTGTGTGTACCGCAGACAGATAAAGTTTGGGCTCAACACCTATACGCTTATGGACTAAACCAATCCGCAGGCGATTGTTTACGTACTCAAGATCATAAACACCATTAAATAAATCAAGCACATATCTTCTCTGTGCGGTACGTAGGCGGGCAAGGGTGTCTGAGTCTCCAATCAAGAGCGCAATTTCTGACACACTGGTTTGTAAGCCGTAAAAGTCATCGACGATTTTATCTATGTTTTCTTCAATGATGGGCTTAAAGGATTGCAGTGCCTTTACGTCTGCCCCAGTAAAAGAGAAGAGCGCCTTACGAGACTCGATCTCCAGCTCAGTGATCCGCATTTGTTCGAAAAGGGTTTGTTCCGTTTGTAGCATCTGGCATTCCTCTGGTAAAACAACTAATTGCATCCTTGCACTACAATGCCTAGATTTGGCTGATGATTGCTGCCACTTGTCGTCCACAATAGCCAGTAATGCCCTTGTAGTTAAGTCGATAACGGACTGATTTTCAAATGAACAGCAGAAGAAATGAGAAATATTAATATTTACGATGGCAGAATATTTGGCATAAAAAAGCCGGAACAAGTTCCGGCTTTGATTATTTGAGTAACGAATTAAACGCGTTCGAACACGGTTGCGATACCTTGGCCTAAACCAATACACATGGTCGCTAAACCTAAGGTCGCGTCTTTGTCTTCCATCAAGTTGATCAGCGTCGTAGAGATACGCGCACCTGAACAACCCAGTGGGTGACCTAGTGCAATCGCGCCGCCGTTGAGGTTGATTTTGTCGTCAACCACATCCGCTAAACCTAAATCTTTCACACAAGGTAAAGACTGAGCTGCAAACGCTTCGTTCAGTTCAATCACATCTAAATCGGCAACTGTGATACCGGCACGAGCCAGCGCTTTTTGCGTGGCAGGAACAGGGCCGTAACCCATGATAGCCGCGTCACAACCCGCAACCGCCATAGAGCGAATACGTGCACGAATTGGTAAGCCAAGTGCGCGCGCTTTAGATTCTTCCATGATCAGCATGGCTGAAGCGCCATCAGACAGTGCAGAAGAAGTACCCGCAGTGACTGTACCGTTGACTGGATCAAATACCGGACGCAGTGCTGCTAGAGATTCCATTGTGGTTTCTGGGCGGATCACTTCGTCTTGCAGGACTTTAATTAAGGCACCGTTAGCATCGTGACCTTCAATGCCATAGATTTCCTTGGCAAAACGGCCTTCAACTGTGGCTGCATAAGCGCGTTGATGAGAACGTACCGCAAAAGCATCTTGTTGCTCACGGGTAATACCGTGCAGTTTACCTAGCATTTCAGCAGTTAACCCCATCATGCCAGAGGCTTTTGCCACGTTATTAGCAAGACCTGGGTGGAAGTCGACACCATGGCTCATAGGTACATGGCCCATGTGCTCTACGCCACCAATAATAAAGGTGTCGCCCATGCCAGTCATAATCGCACGCGCTGCTTGATGGATAGCATCCATTGACGAACCACATAGGCGGTTAACCGTCACAGCGCCAGCGGTCTTTGGAATGCCGGCTAATAGTGAAGCATTACGGGCAATGTTGAAGCCTTGCTCTAGGGTTTGTTGCACACAACCCCAAATCACGTCTTCAATCAGGTTTGGGTCGAGTTGCGGATTACGCAGCAACAGACCTTTCATCAATTCGGCAGACAGAGTTTCTGCACGTACATTACGAAATACGCCAGCCTTTGAGCGGCCCATCGGAGTACGGATGCAGTCTACGATAACAGCTTGTTTCATGATTAAATTCCTTTCCCACTAATTAGGCTTGGTAGTAGCTACCGTTATTGGCTGCTAATGTACGCATCGCATCAGTGACTTGATACAGACCGCCCAAGTGAGCATATTTGTCTGCTAAGGCCACAAAGTTTGCGACACCCATGGTATCCAAGTAACGGAACACGCCGCCTCTGAATGGCGGGAAACCTAAGCCATAAACCAGGCCCATATCCGCTTCGGCAGGTGATGCGACAATACCTTCTTCTAAACAGCGCACGGTTTCGATGATCATAGGGATCATTGTACGGGCAATAATATCATCGGCTTCAAAGGTTTTTAACTCGCCAAAGGCATCTTTCAATAGGCCGTAGCTCGTTGGATCGACATCTTTCTTCGGTTTACCACGGCTATCGACTGAATAGACATAGAAACCTTTGCCATTTTTCTGGCCAAGACGTTTGTTCTCAAACATCACATCAATCGCATCAGTGCCTGATTTACCCATGCGATCAGGGAAACCTTCAGCCATAACGGCTTGGGCGTGATGACCTGTGTCTAAACCCACTACGTCGAGCAGGTAAGCAGGGCCCATTGGCCAACCGAATTGTTTTTCCATTACCTTGTCGATTGCAGCAAAGTCGCCACCTTCGGCAAGTAAGCCGTTAAAGCCTGCAAAGTAAGGGAAGAGTACGCGGTTAACGAAGAAGCCTGGGCAATCGTTTACCACGATTGGGGTTTTGCCCATTTTGCTGGCGTAAGCCACAACAGAGGCGATGGTTTCTTCAGAGCTGTGCTCGCCACGGATAACTTCGACCAACGGCATTTTGTGCACTGGGTTGAAGAAGTGCATACCGCAGAAACGCTCAGGTTTCTTCATGCTCTTAGCGAGCAAGTTGATTGAAATCGTTGAGGTGTTTGACGCGATAATTGCATCTTCACTCACATAGCCTTCAACTTCGGCTAAAACCTGTGCTTTAATTTTTGGATGTTCAACAACGGCTTCAACGACGACATCACTGTGTTTGAGCGCAGCATAATCTAATGAAGGCGTGATGTTGTTCAGCACTTTGGCCATTTTTTCTGGCGTTGAACGACCACGAGCAACTTGGGCAGACAGCAGTTTGGCGGCTTCATTGAGGCCTAAATCTAATGCTGGCTGGGCAATGTCTTTCATGACAATCGGTGTGCCTTTACTGGCGCTTTGGTAGGCGATACCGCCGCCCATAATGCCAGCACCTAATACGGCAGCGTTTTTCACTTCTTTGGCTAACTTACCCGCCTTTTTCGCTTTGCCTTTAACGAATTGATCATTAAGGAAGATACCGATAAGCGCTTTAGCAACATCAGTTTTAGCCAGTTTGATAAAGGCTTGATGTTCGATTTGGAGTGCTTCGGTGCGGCCTTTAGTCGATGCTTGCTCAATCACGCTTACTGCGGCCATTGGTGCAGGGTAGTGTTTACCCGCAACAGCAAACACCATGCCTTTAGCTGTGGTGAATGACATCATAGCTTCAAGTTTTGGCAGCGTTAGGGCAGACAGTTTGCGGTTACGACGCGCTTGCCAATCGAGCTTTTCAGCAACAGCATCTTTGAGCATTTGAATCGCAGCCGCTTCTAATGCTTCTGGCGCAACCACGGCATCCACAGCACCGACTTTCAGTGCATCTTCAGCGCGTTGGTCGTTACCTGTGGTGATCCACTCGAGTGCGTTATCTGCACCAATTACACGTGGCAGACGAACTGTGCCGCCAAAGCCTGGGATGATGCCGAGTTTAGTTTCAGGTAAACCGATTTTGGCTGTGGTATCTGCGATACGAAAATCCGTTGCCAGAATGGTTTCACAGCCGCCACCTAAGGCAAAGCCTTTGATTGCAGATGCGGTTGGGAAAGGTAAGTCTTCGAGTTTGTTGAAGACAGCGTTGGCTTGTTCAACCCAAGAGAGCAGTACGGCGTCATCTTGTGCAAATAGGCCTAAAAATTCGGTAATGTCGGCACCCACAATAAAGGTATCTTTACTTGAGGTCAGCACTAACGCTTTGATATTGGAATTTTGCTTGATGCTGTCTAATGCGGCATCGAGCGAAGCGAGGGTTTCTCTGTCGAATTTGTTCACCGAACCGGGTGCGTTAAAGCACAGCTTGGCAATATTATCCTCGAGTAACTCAACTTGAATTGTAGGACTTTGGTAGATCATTGCTTGCTTCCTTTTGGCTTAAAAGTGATACCCACCATTATGTGTTGGTGCTAGTACGACTCTCTATCTCACAGCAGCTTCGGCCATCATTTGACCAGTTGTGTGCCAGTGTGCTTCGAAATTCGATAAATTACAACACCCAATTTAAACGACTGTTTAATTTCTTGTCGGCTAGAGTGATTTTTCACCTTTGTGATACACTGCACAGAGTGTAGAACACCTAGAGTGCGTTAAATCACTTTGCGGATAAATAGGTCTTTGCGGCTGTTTTCCTTAGACGTTTAAACGCTGTAGCCATGCTAGGGTTGAATAGAATTATTAAAAATAATCATGATGTTATCGCTTTAATGTTCTTTATTCAGCAGCCATGTATTTTAGATTGAGTGACAGTTTAACGTTTTGATTGAATCTGTTGTTCATGATCAGATTAAGATTATGTGGGCAAATTTGGCTCATAATATTAACTTTTATTCATTGCAGGAGATGACAAATGGATCAGTTGGCTCATCACTATCGTGCCCATATTGCCGAGTTAAACCGCCGAGTCGCAGAGATTTTGTCTCGAGAAGCCTTGTCTGGTTTAGTGATCCATTCGGGTCAGCCGCATCGGATGTTTTTGGATGATATCAATTATCCCTTTAAAGCAAACCCGCACTTCAAGGCATGGTTGCCAGTGTTGGATAATCCGAATTGCTGGTTAGTCGTCAATGGTCGCGATAAGCCGCAGCTGATTTTTTATCGTCCTGTGGATTTTTGGCACAAAGTATCCGATGTGCCGGATATGTTCTGGACCGAGCATTTTGATATTAAGCTGTTAACTAAGGCCGATAAGGTCGCTGAGCTGTTACCTAAAGACACAGTTAATTGGGCTTATTTGGGTGAGCATTTAGATGTAGCCGAAGTGCTGGGTTTTACCAGTCGCAATCCCGATGCTGTGATGAGCTATTTGCATTACCACAGAACCACTAAAACTGAATATGAGCTGGAATGTATGCGCCGCGCCAACCAAATTGCGGTGCAGGGACATTTGGCGGCTAAAAATGCGTTTTATAACGGTGCGAGTGAGTTTGAGATCCAACAGCATTATTTATCTGCCGTGGGTCAGAGCGAAAATGAAGTGCCCTACGGCAATATTATCGCTCTTAATCAAAATGCGGCGATTTTGCATTACACCGCGCTCGAGCATCAAAGCCCTGCGAAACGTTTGTCTTTTCTTATCGATGCGGGCGCGAGCTACTTTGGTTATGCGTCTGATATCACTAGAACCTATGCATTCGAGAAGAATCGTTTCGATGAGTTGATCGCTGCGATGAATAAGGCACAGCTTGAGCTTATCGACATGATGCGCCCCGGCGTGCGTTATCCTGATTTACACTTAGCGACTCACGCTAAAGTCGCGCAAATGCTATTGGATTTTGATTTAGCCATGGGGGATGCCCAAGGTTTGGTTGATCAAGGCATAACCAGTGCTTTCTTCCCCCATGGTTTAGGCCACATGTTAGGTTTACAAGTGCATGATGTGGGTGGCTTCTCCCACGATGAGCGCGGTACACATATCGCGGCCCCCGAGGCCCATCCATTCCTACGTTGCACCCGCATTTTAGCGCCAAACCAAGTGCTGACTATGGAACCTGGGTTATACATCATAGATACTTTGCTCAATGAGCTTAAACAAGATAGTCGTGGCCTGCAGATCAACTGGCAAACGGTTGATGAATTAAGGCCTTTTGGCGGTATTCGTATCGAAGATAACGTCATAGTGCATCAAGACAGAAACGAGAATATGACCCGTGAGCTCGGCTTAGCCGATTGATGTTTGAAAATAGATTAGGGCGAATTCGTGCTTGAAAGTTATAACGTTCCCTGTGATGAAATCGTCATTGAAGAAGAGATAAAGCATAGTCGCTTTATCTCTTTTCTCTTTCATTGCGATAGTGTCGATAAATTAAAGTTAGTACTTACTGACATAAAGCGTGACTATCCCGGCGCAAGCCACTATTGCTCAGCTTTTGTTGCTGGCGCACCGGATGATAGCGTCTTGATTGGTTCGAGTGATGACGGTGAGCCCGCTGGCAGTGCAGGCCGCCCTATGTTAGCTGTGTTGCAAGGGGCACATATTGGCGAAGTTGGCGCTGTTGTCGTGCGTTACTATGGCGGTACTAAGCTAGGCGTAGGGGGGCTCGTTCGGGCTTATACGTCGGGCTTAAGGCAAGGCTTGATTCAATTACCGACGCAACTCAAACAGTTACGGTATCCCGCCAAGTTGCATTGTGATTATGCGCAGCTGCGCGATGTCGAGCATCTATTACAGCAAGTGGATGCCGTGATCATTGATAAGCAATTTGCCACAGCGGTCGATATTGTGTTTGAGATAGGGCGAGAGCAACAGGCATGGCTTTGTGAGTCGCTGGCGACACTGAGTCAAGGAAGTTTGAGGCCCGAGTTTGAGCTGTGATGCCTGCGTAAATTATGCCAAAATAGCCCAAATGCTGAAAATACCTTTACAGCCAATGGAATAATTGAACTCGCGTAATGCAATATAGAACCATAATTAGAATCATAGGCCTGCTGATTGGTTTATTTTCAATCACTATGCTGCCACCAGCACTGATCGCTGTTTGGTATAACGATGGCGGCGGCACGGCGTTTATGCAGGCATTTTTTGTTAGCCTATTTATTGGTTTTTGGCTCTGGTATCCGAACCGCCACTGCAAAGAGGAATTGCGTACGCGAGAGGGCTTCCTGATTGTCGTGCTGTTCTGGACTGTACTGGGTTCTATTGGTGCCTTGCCGTTTATCTTTTCGAGTCAGCCAGACTTAAGCTGGACAGACAGCTTCTTTGAATCTTTTTCTGCGTTAACTACCACCGGAGCCACTGTCATTGTCGGGCTCGATTTCCTACCTAAGGCTATTTTGTTTTACCGCCATATGCTGCAATGGCTTGGCGGCATGGGGATTATTGTGCTCGCAGTGGCTATTTTACCTGTGCTCGGTGTGGGAGGAATGCAGCTTTATCGCGCAGAAATCCCGGGGCCAGTGAAAGACAGTAAGATGACCCCGCGGATAGCCGAAACTGCTAAAGCACTGTGGTATATCTATTTACTGCTAACGATTTCCTGCGCGACGGCTTATTGGTGGGCGGGCATGAGTATTTTTGACGCCATTTGTCATTCATTTTCGACCATTGCCATCGGAGGTTTTTCGACCCACGATGCCAGCATGGGCTATTTCGATAGTCCTACTATTAACCTTATTTGTGTGTTCTTTTTAATTGTTTCTGCGGTTAACTTTAGCGTGCATTTTGCGGCATTTTCACGACGTGGGATTAACGTTAGAGTCTATTTTAAAGATGCTGAATTTAAGATGCTGGTGGCGATTCAACTTATTCTCACAGCGATTTGTTTCTTCACGCTTTATCGTTCTGGTATTTATAATTCGCCAGAAGAAACCTTAGATCATGCTTTATTTCAGGCAGTTTCAGTTGCCACTACGGCTGGATTTGGCACTGATAGCTTCCATCTGTGGCCATTATTTTTACCCATACTATTAATGTTTTCGAGTTTTATCGGTGGCTGTGGTGGCTCAACTGCGGGTGGGATTAAGGTCATTCGAGTAATTTTACTGCTGTTACAGGGTTCCCGTGAATTGAAACGACTCGTTCACCCTAAGGCAATGTTTTCGATTAGGATTGGCTCTAAAGCCTTGCCCGACCGCGTGGTTGATGCTGTTTGGGGATTCTTTTCTGCCTATGCGCTGGTGTTTGTGATTTGTATGCTTGCACTCATGGCGATGGGATTAGATGATATTACGGCTTTTAGTGCCACGGCGGCATGCTTAAACAACTTAGGCCCAGGTTTAGGTGAGGTAGCGAGCAATTATGCCAGTATTGGTGATGGAGCCAAGTGGGTATTGGTCGTGGCTATGCTGTTTGGTCGCCTCGAAGTATTTACCTTACTGATTTTGTTTACGCCAACTTTTTGGAAGAATTAATCATGCAGACGTTAATAATCTATTCGACGATAGATGGCCAAACATTGGCAATTTGCCAAAAAATGAAGACGATTGCTGAACAGGCGGGAGAGCAGGTTTCGCTCGTCACATTAGAGCAGGCGGAAGCGTTGAGCTTAGTGGATTTTGATAAAGTGCTGATTGGTGCCAGTATTCGTTATGGTAAACATAGACCAGAGCTTTATCAGTATGTGAATCGCCACCATGCAGTGCTAGATACTAAAATTAATGGTTTTTTTACCGTTAACGTAGTGGCGCGCAAACCCTTAAAAAATACGCCTGAAACCAATCCTTATATGCAAAAGTTTCTTAAGCTTTCACTGTGGCAACCCCAGCTGTTAGAAGTGTTTGCGGGCAAGATTGATTACCCTAAATACGGTTTCTTCGACCGGACCATGATACGTTTTATCATGTGGTTGACTAAAGGGCCAACGGATATCACTGGCACTTTTGAGTTTACCGATTGGGCAAAAGTCGATGCCTTCGGTAACCGTTTTAGCCAACATTAAAAACCATTAAGCCCTAATCACTTGCAAGAGGTTAGGGCTTAAATTTAAGCTCATTTTGCAGTGTTAGGCTGCGCAGTAGCGGCTATGCAGAATCGAAATCACTTGGGTGACTTGCTCGTTCTTGAGTTTATAGTAAACAATCTGCGAGCTCTTACGGGTATCCACGAGATCTTCTGCGCGTAATACGGCTAAATGCTGGGATAGGGCCGACTGGCTTAATGGCACTGTGGCGTTGAGCTCGGTTACGCTCAATTCTTTGTCTAGTAATAGACATAAAATCATTAGGCGATAAGGGTTCGCTATGGCCTTGAGCCATTTAGCCGCACTTTCCGCATTAGTTACCATTGCATCTACATCTATGTCATTTTGCATAAGGTCACTCACTTTATCGCTTTTGATTAGATAATTCTAATTGAACACATGTGTTTACGCAATCATACTGCTCGGCAATGCAGATCTCAATTTTTGCATCTCAGAATATGAGATACGACTGATTTGTGATCCTATCAGAGGTTTATTTAACGTAACCTTGCCACAATGGTGGTATTACTCAGTGGATCGGAAATTGCCTATGACACGCGTCCTCGTACTTTATTTTACCCGTGGTGGCCATACGGCCAAGATTGCCAGTGCAATTGCCGAGCAATTAAGATTTCGTGATGCTAAGGTTGACCTCATCGATATCAACAGTGCTGCCGCGACTTGTATTAATTGGCCAGATTATGATGTCGTTGCCTTAGGTGCCTGCGTGCTCTATGGCACCTATGATAAGAGCGTTTTTCAATTTATTGAGCAGCATGCACAGGCTCTGAGCGCATTGCCAAACAGTTTTTTCTGCGTCAATGTTGTGGCGAGAAATCCTGAAAAACGTATCCCTGCAAATAATAAATATCTGCAAAAGTTCATTGCGTTATCGCCATGGACGCCTGCTGATCTTAAAATTATTGCGGGCAAAGTGGATTATCCTTCATGGCCTTGGTACGACAGATTGGCGATCCAGTTGATTATGAAGATGACTAAAGGTCCAACGGATCCTAAGTCAGTTATCGATTATACCGACTGGGCAGATGTGAAAGTTTATGCCGATCATCTGCTTGAATTAGTCGACGTTACCGCTATTTAGGACGGGTCAGGCTTAATAAAAAAGGCGCTTAACAAGTTAAGCGCCTTTTTAGTATTCAATCTCTACTGAATTAGTACTTCCAGAAACTCGGGTGGAACAACACCGCCACGGTTAAGATTTCTAAACGACCGAGGAGCATGCCGAGTGACAACGCCCATTTAGCGACATCGGGTAGCGTTGAGAAGTTACCTACAGGTCCAATAATCGGGCCTAAACCAGGGCCAACGTTAGTGACTGCCGTAATCGCGCCCGTGAAACTGGTCATAGGATCGAGACCCGTGAGCACTAAAATCACTGACAAGCCCACAATCACCATCACAAACAGCAGTACGAAAGTGATCAGAGAGCGCACGATATCATCACTGATGATGCGGTTGTTGTAACGTTCCCTAAAGATACCGTTTGGATGACATTGCTGTTTTAATTGCTCGCGCATAATGGCCCCAGCAATTTGAAAACGGAAGATCTTAATCCCGCCCGAAGTGGAGCCAGAGCAACTACCGACAAACATTAAAAACAGGAAGGCGATATTGGCAAAGGCGCCCCAAGCACCGTAGTCTGTTAAGCCATAACCTGTAGTGGTGACTACCGATACCACGTTAAAGCTGGATAAACGCAGTGCATCTAGAAGTTCAATGTCGCGGGTTTGCCACAGCCAGAAGCCAATAGAACAAGATACAAACGTGAGGAAAAATAAGAATCCTTTGACCTGAGCATCGTTCCAAATCCGTAGATCCCTTTGCTGTATGGTTTGTACAAACATGAGCAGTGGCAAGCCACCTGCTGCCATAAAGAAAATCCCAACCCAGTGTGCGGAGTTGGAGAACGCCGCCATTGAGCTATCTGAGGTCGAGTAGCCACCAGTCGAGAGGGTGGTCATTGCATGATTGATGGCCTGAAACCAAGTCATTCCTGCCAGATGATAGGCAACACAGCAGATACTCGTTAGTAAAATATATATAAAGAATAAATACTTAGCCATGCTTTGGGTGCGAGGCACTGCTTTATCGCTCCAATCGGATGATTCAGTGCGGAATAGCCGCATGCCGCCAACGTTTAAAAAGGGCAGAATCGCCACCGCCATTACGATAAAACCAATCCCACCTAGCCATTGCAATAAAGAGCGCCAGATTAAGATACTGTGATCCATAGTATCCAACCCTGAGAGTACAGTAGAACCTGTGGTCGTGATGCCGGACATGGTTTCAAAGAAGGCGTCGGTATAACCAATACCGTGATAAAGGGTAAATGGCATGGCCGCGAATAGGCTTACGATCAACCACGTTAGGCTGGTTAGCAGGAACATATCGCGGATATTGAGGTTAATGCTTTTGCTCTGGCCATTGTGTAAACACAGGCTTGAGCTAATGCCTGTGACTAATGCCGATACCATAAAAGAGCCCACCGTTTCCTCACCTTTGTATGCGGCGAGGAGCAGTGGGATCAGCATGAAAGCTGTCAGCATGGACAAAAACAGCCCTAAAATAAACAATAGCGGTCTAAAGTTCAGCATAAGTTGGCTTACTAAGGTTCTTAGAAGAAGAAAGCACTTGGTTGGAAAAGCTTCTCGACTTCGCCGACAAACTTTTTATTCACTAAGAACAAGATCACGTGATCCCCTTGCTCTATCACGGTTTTGTCGTGGGCCATCAGCACTTCATCATTGCGGACAATGGCACCAATCGTTGTCCCCGGTGGCAACTTAATATCACCAATGGCTTTGCCAACGACTTTAGAAGTGCTGGCATCTCCGTGGGCGATGGCTTCAATTGCCTCGGCCGCCCCACGACGTAGAGAGTAAACGTTACAGATATCACCCTGACGAATATGAGTTAATAGTGCCGAAATCGTCGCTTGTTGTGGTGAGATAGCAATATCGATGTTGGCTTCTTGCACTATATCCACATAGGCTTCGCGTTGAATAAGCACCATGACCTTTTTCGCGCCCATACGTTTTGCTAGCAGGGCGGACATAATATTGGCTTCGTCGTCATTGGTGACCGCAATAAATACGTCGGTTTGGTCTATGTGTTCTTCGAGCAGTAATTCTTGATCTGAGGCATCACCGCAGAACACTGTGGTATTTTCCAGCTGCTCCGATAAGGCTTCTGCACGTTCTAATTTATGCTCAATCAGTTTGACCGAGTGGGTGCGCTCAAGGCGTTTTGCTAAACCTAGGCCTATGTTACCGCCACCGGCGATCATAATGTTGCGGTAGGAGTTATCGAGCT
Organism: Shewanella sp. SW24; assembly: GCF_025653395.1. NCBI lineage: Bacteria > Pseudomonadati > Pseudomonadota > Gammaproteobacteria > Alteromonadales > Shewanellaceae > Shewanella > Shewanella sp. SW24. Next base: position 11,585 of record NZ_JAKKSH010000024.1, on the reverse strand, counting down.
TTTGCATTTCGCTCATGACAGCGCGAATATGGCGACTGTCTGCAACGAAGAAGACTTCATCATCGGCTTCGATAATGGTTGTTCCGCGAGGCATAATAGCGCGGCCTTGGCGGAAGATCGCCGCGACCCGGGTATCAATATTGGGCATGTGTTCGCGAAGTGCCGCTAATGCATTCCCCACCAGTGGACCGCCGTAATAGGCTCGTACAGCCACTAGGCTCAAGCGGCCTTCCGCAAATTCAAGCACTTGCAATGCGCCTGGATATTCTACGAGTCGCTGGATGTAAGCGGTCACTAACTGTTCAGGGGCGATTAATTCATCGATCACGAAGCCGCCACGGGGACGACCATCGCTATTTTTGGTTTCACTGTCGATAAAGAGTTTATCGCGCATCGCCAAATAGGGTTCTGAGCGGATACGGGCAATTTTAGTCGGCGTACCAAAAAGGGTATAGGCAATCTGGCAGGCAGCCATATTACATTCATCACTATTGGTTACAGCGATAAGCATGTCGGCATCTTCTGCGCCTGCTTCTCTGAGAACATCAGGGTGAGCGGCATGGCCCGCTACGACGCGAAGGTCATATTTATCTTGCAGGGCGCGTAATCTGGATTTGTCATAATCGACAATGGTGATGTCATTGTTCTCACCCACCAAATTTTCGGCCAAGGTTCCCCCAACTTGACCCGCACCTAATATGATAATTTTCATGGCCTTGCTTACTTCCTAATCAGTCGCTTTCAATAAACGGGCATAATAAAACCCATCCATATTGTCTTGTCCTGGCGTGATTTGCCAACCTATATCCTGTGGCGAATTTTGCTGGGCAAGTGTGTCTAGCTTAGCATCTACCGTTCTATCTAAAAACGCACTGATCTGGTCGCGGTTTTCCTGCGGTAAAATCGAACAAGTGGCATAAAGAAGCGTGCCACCGGGTTTTAGCCACTTCCAGCAATGATCGAGAATTTGTTGTTGTAGTTCAGCCAACTCTTCGATGTCATGGTTTTTTCGCAACCATTTAATATCGGGATGGCGGCGGATCACTCCTGTGGCTGAGCAAGGCGCGTCCAGTAAGATACGATCAAATTGTCCGCCTTGCCACCATGAGTCTATGTTGGCCGCATCACCATGGATAAGCTCCGCTTTTAATGATAAGCGGTCAAGGTTCTGTTGCACACGTTCAAGGCGTTTGGCATCAAAATCAACAGCGACTAATTTGATACTCGGCTCAAGTTCGAGTAAGTGACAACTTTTGCCACCGGGTGCCGCGCAGGCATCGAGTATTAATTCATTCGCTTGCGGGGCTAGTAAGGTAGCCGCCCATTGTGCCGCGCCATCTTGCACTGATGCAGCACCTTCATGAAAGTGTGGCAGTGTGGTGACATCCTTTGGATGCGCTAGGAGAATGGCATCGGCACTGCTGCCTTCGCTCGCTTCAATGTCGATTTCGGCTAAAGCAGCGAGGTATTCGGCACGGCTCTGGGATAAGCGATTGTTACGCAGCCACATGGGCGGGCGTTCATGGCTTTGTTGAATGATGTCTTGCCACTGCTCGGGATAGGCTTCTTTTAAGCGCTTAATTAACCAAGCGGGTGTGTTATAGCTTAAGGTATCTGATCCAGTACTTAGCGGCGATAGCTGGCGCTGAATATTGCGCAGTACACCATTAACCACTTTGACCATGCCTTCAAATTTTAATTGGCGACAGGCTTCGGCGGTTTCTGAAATTGCGGCGTGGCTTGGAATACGAGTGAAGTACAGTTGATAGCAACCTATGATCAGCAGCTGGTGGATAATCCTTTGCTTACCTTTGAGTGGTTTCGCTAGGCATTCACTGATGCGTTTCTCTATTTGCGGCAGAGTGCGCATCACGCCGTAACAGAGCTCGGCGAGTAGGGCTTTATCTTTGCCGCTGGCAAGGTGCTTTTGTTGATCGGGCAGTGCCACTGAGAGTGACACGCCTTTTTCTAATACTTCGAAGATGGCTTTCGCAGCCAGCGCGCGCAAGTTCATGATTATTGTGCCTCGTTTGCGAGGCGAGTATTCGGGCTAAACCATTCACCTCGAGCATTGAGAATATCGGCAACATTGAGTGGCTTTTTCCCCGGAAGCTGCATACTCAGCAGGGTTAACACACCATCAGCGGTGGCGACGTCTATGCCTTTTTTGCTGGCGCTGATAATAGTGCCCGGAGCAGCTGTGCTGGTGGTTTCGCTGACTTGGGTTTGCCACACTTTAATAGTGTTACCTTGGTGCTCAAAGTAACTCACAGGCCAAGGATTAAAGGCGCGGACTTCTTGCCAGAGTTGTTTGGCAGATTTATTCCAATCGAGTCTGGCTTCTTCTTTACTGAGTTTTTCTGCGTAGTTCGCTAAGGCTTCATCTTGTTTTTCAGCGGCTAAGGTACCGTTTGCTAAACCCTCGAGGGCTTGCAATAGGGCAACGGGACCTTGTTCTGCCAGTTTCTCGTAAAGGCTGGCTGACGTGTCGTTATCTTCGATCGGCAGATAGGTTTTAAGCAGCATGTCACCAGTATCTAAACCCACATCCATCTGCATAACGGTTACGCCGGTTTCTTTGTCGCCGGCCCAAAGTGCGCGTTGGATCGGTGCGGCACCACGCCAGCGTGGCAAAATAGAACCATGAACGTTAATACAACCTAAACGCGGTGTATCTAACACGACTTTTGGCAAGATCAGACCGTAGGCGACGACCACCATGATATCGGCGTTGAGTGCGGCAAGTTCTTGTTGCGCGGGTTCTTTACGTAATGAGCCGGGTTGAAACACTGGAATACTATTGGCGATAGCGAGTTCTTTTACTGGGCTGGCGGTCAGTTTCTTGCCGCGGCCAGCGGGTCTATCGGGCTGAGTGTAAACGCCAATCACATTGTGGTGTGAGTTTAAAAGTGCTTGTAAGTGGCGAGCGGCAAAATCCGGTGTTCCGGCAAAGATGATGTTGAGTGGTTTCAAATCTGATCCTATGCTTCTTTGGCGTCCAATCGGGCCGCTTTTTCAAGTTTTTGTTTGATCCGCTGACGTTTTAGCGGCGACAAATAATCGACAAACAATTTGCCTTTGAGGTGATCCATTTCGTGTTGAATACAAATGGCAAATAACTCATCGGCTTCAACTATAAATTCGTTACCGTGCCTGTCTAAGGCTTTTACCGTGACAAATTCGGCGCGATCGACTTTGGCGTAAATCCCCGGAACCGACAGGCAACCTTCTTCATTGCAGAAGTCACCGCTGCTGGCGATAATTTCAGGGTTGATAAACACTTTTGGTCGTTCGACTTCATCCTGTAAGTCCATGACAATAAGTTGTTTATGGTAATCCACTTGGGTCGCGGCCAGACCGATACCTTTTTCTTGGTACATGGTTTCGAACATATCATCAATTTGAGTCTGCAGCTCGGCATTAAACTCTGTGATGGGTGTGGCTTGTGTTCGTAATCTTTCGTCAGGGAATTGTAATACTTTTAATAGTGTCATATATAAACTCTTAACAAGTCTGTCAAATCTCTGCCAGTTAGTTATACTGACTGATGCTAATGAGTTAATTTTAATCTTTAGTGCCTACCAATAACAGTAAAAGCTCAAACTAAGAGTTAAACAACATGGAAATACCCATGAAACGGTTAATTTTACTCGCGTTAATGACATTCAATTGCACGTTTGTTGCCGCAGATACCCTGACGCTTAAGGCGGGGCATCCTGAGTCATATGTAGTGAAAAAGGGCGATACTCTTTGGGATATCTCCGCCGCGTTTCTGAATGACCCATGGAAATGGCCGAGTCTTTGGGATGTAAACCCACAGATTGCTAACCCCCACCTTATTTACCCTGGCGATCAACTCACTCTAGTATTTATTGATGGTCAGCCCCGCCTTGTGCGTAATGGTGCTACTGTCGATAGTGCTAAACCCCATGTAAGAAAGAGTCCCGAGGGACGTGTCATTGCTAAGAGTAATGCTATTCCAGCCGTTGATTTAGCATTGATTGAACAATATTTAGTGCAGAATCGGGTCGTCGAGACTCACTGGCTTACTGAGCAACCTATGGTGCTGGCAGGTGAAAGTCCATCGCGTCACCATATTGTTGGTGATGTGATTTATATTGATGCTGAACTGCCAATAAACCAAAAATATGGTATTTACGAACGCGGTCGCGAGTTTTTCAATAAAGTGTCAGGCGAAGCGTTAGGACAAGAAGCCATTTTGTCGTCTACTGGGCAAGTGATTGAGTCTGGTAAGGTTTCAAAAATTAAGTTGCTAACGAGCTTTCGCGAAACCAAAGCGGGCTTCAGAGTATTGCCGATGGAAAGTGATTCCTTGATGTCAGCTTACTTTACTCCTAAACCTGCGGAATTAAAGATACCGGCTTTAGTGTTAGCGACAGAATCAAATTTGCGTGAAGCGGGTAAGTTGAATGTCGTGTACTTAGATAAAGGTACTCAGGATGGCGTCGAGCCTGGGGTGGTATTTTCTATTTACCGTGATGGTGAGGTTATTGTTATCAACAATGATGGTATGCCGGTTCCTGCAATTGAACGTACTGCCTATGATAACCTAATGGCGTCAGTCTCTTCGGATCGTGCAGTTAAGATGCCGGATGTTTACCATGGTAAGTTGTTAGTGTTTAAAGTGTTTGATAAGGCGAGCTTAGGTTTGATTGTCTCCACCGAGCGGCCTGTTCGTGTCGACGATAAGTTAATCGCCCCAGAATCTTTAGCCTTAAGAGGTCTATAATCTCTGAAAATTTGGTCGATTGGTTAGTTGTTTGTGCTGTATCTGGGCTAGGACCCGCTCGGATCCAACAATTATTAACGCACATGGAAGTGGACGACCTCAGACAAAGGTTAGAGCATGAGAGACAAGCGCTACCTTTATCTGATCATCTGCTCCATAGCCTTGTTATTGATTATCAAAAAGTGGATGTCGCCCTCGAATGGCAACAGCAAGCCGCCGATCATCATCTGCTTTGTTTCTCTGATCCGCTTTATCCACCATTATTAAAACAACTCTCAGATCCGCCCGCCGTCCTGTTCGTTAAAGGTTGCTTAGAGGCGTTAGCCCTTCCTTATCTTGCGATTGTTGGCAGTCGTAATGCTTCTCCTGGCGGATTGCAGGTCGCTTACCAACTGGCTGCTGAGATGTCCTCAATGGGATTTGGTATCTGTAGTGGCATGGCGATGGGGATTGATGGGGCGGCCCATAAAGCCTGTGTTGACCATCAAGGGCACACTATTGCCGTACTAGGAACGGGCATAGAGATCATTTATCCACGAAAACATCGACAGCTTTATCATGATATTCAGCGGCAAGGCTGTATACTTAGCGAGTTTTGGCCTGATACTGGTCCCTTTGCGGGTAATTTTCCGAAACGAAATCGCATTATTAGCGGTCTATCTTTAGGTACTCTTGTGGTTGAAGCCTGTCGCAAAAGCGGCTCTTTAATCACTGCTAGGTTGGCGATGGAACAAGGGCGTGAGGTGTTTGCCGTTCCGGGCTCAATCTTAGGTGGTTACCATCAAGGCTGTCATGATTTATTACGTGATGGAGCAAAGCTTGTGGAAACCGCTGCCGATATAGTGGAAGAGTTGGCAAGTTTAACCGCTTTCCACCTTGAAGAATTGAAGTTATGCCACCATATACAGCAAGGCGAGATTTGTAATTTGCCATTTTCGTTTCTGTTAGCTAGTGTAGGTTATGAAACTACATCAATTGATGCAGTCGTTGAACATAGTGGAAAAACGATAGATCTGGTGTTAGAACAAATGCTTGAACTTGAGTTGCAAGGTTGGGTAATAGCAGTACCCGGTGGTTACGTCAGAGTAAAGAGGAGCTAGCCATGTTTGATATCCTCATGTATCTATTTGAAAACTATGTTCACAGTGAAGTTGAACTACTAGTTGATGAAGACGAGTTAACCAAGGAACTCACTCGTGCCGGATTTCATCAATCCGAGATTTTAAAAGCGTTAACTTGGTTAGAGCGCTTAGCTGAATTACAAGAAGGGGATAAACCTTATCTTTGTAATCACGATCAGCATTCGTTTCGTATCTATACAAAGGACGAAATGGACAAGCTGGATGTAGAATCCCGCGGTTTCTTGTTGTTTTTAGAGCAAGTTAAAGTGCTGAATGTCGAAACCCGTGAAATGGTGATCGATAGAGTGATGGAGTTGGATGAACCAACCCTGATTTTAGAAGATCTCAAATGGGTTATCTTAATGGTGCTGTTTAATGCTCCTGGCCATGAGTCCGCTTATGAGCAAATGGAAGATTTAATCTTCGAACAGCCCGAAGGCCGACTGCATTCTTAATTGTTGTGAAAGATGAATTATGAGAGAAAGGAGGCTAAGACCTCCTTTTTTGATGCCATAAATTCCTTGATGGCACTGCGCTTGATATCCTAATGCGCTACGACAGGTGGTGAATGATTATGTCTAAGATTGATGAACAATTATTTAGTGCCCACGAACACGCACTGGAAAAAGAATACGAACTTTGTCCCGAATGTGGCAGCGAGTTATCGGTCAAACACAGTAAGCACGGCGGTTTTATTGGCTGTAATAATTACCCTAGCTGTAATTACACTCGACCCTTAGTGCAGCACGAATCTATTGAAACTCAAGTGATTGAAGGTTCTGTATGTCCTGAATGCGGTCACGAACTGGCAGTAAAGTCAGGGCGCTTTGGGATCTTTATTGGGTGTACTCAATATCCTAGCTGCACGCATATTGAAAAACAGGATCAAGCGAGTGATAAGCCTGAAATTCCTTGCCCTGAATGCAAAGCGGGTAAGCTTGAGCACAGAACGAGTCGCTTCGGGAAAAGTTTTTATGCCTGTAGTGCTTACCCTAAGTGTAAGTTTATTGTGAATTATCCTCCGGTTGCTGAAGCTTGCCCGAGTTGTGGTTTTGGGATCTTAGTTGAGCGTAAAGGTGCGGCTGGGATGCGTTTAGAATGCCCGCAAAAAAGCTGTAAATACAAAAGACCACTTTAGTTTATTGTGTGACCTGCATCTTAATATTTGGCCGATGAAAGTGGCTTGCGTATAATCCTCGGCTGACCGCTGATGGGGTGGTCAGTATTCGAATTTATCCAATAATTTGATTGTTGAAATCGACAATACTCAAAAGGTGATCCTAAGATGTTGCAGCTGCACCCATCTGACATAAAAGATATTGTGCTTAACGGTGGTGTTATCGCTTATCCAACCGAGGCCGTTTATGGCCTAGGTTGCGACCCAGATAATGACACCGCTATCCAAAAGTTATTGGCGGTAAAACAGCGCCCATGGCAAAAGGGACTGATCTTAGTCGCCAGTGATTTTCAGCAGCTTTTAGCTTATGTTGATGAATCGCAATTAACGGCTGAGCAGCTCGAGTTTGCATTTTCCAAGTGGCCGGGGCCTTTTACCTTTGTAATGCCAATCAAAGCGCAGGTTTCAAAATACCTCTGTGGTGAATTTGACTCTATCGCAGTGCGAGTATCAGCCCATACTGGGGTGCAAGCCCTGTGCCGCGCGCTCAATAAACCTTTAGTGTCGACTAGCGCTAACCTTGCGGGTGAAGATCCAGCATTAACTGCCGATGAAATTCTTGCAGATTTTACAGGTAAAATTGATGCACTCGTATTAGGTGAACTCGGCGAACAACGTCAGCCCTCGACCATTATCGATGCGCGAAGCGGTAAGATTTTACGAAATGGACAATGAGCAAACCAATAATAAGGATAACAAGATGAGTGTGCCTGATGTTGCAGTGGTAAAAGCGTTTTTAATCGATCTACAAAACCGAATTTGTGCTGGTTTACAGGTGCTGGATGGCCAAGCCACGTTCGCCGCCGATTCATGGACTCGCGCCGAAGGCGGTGGTGGTACGAGCCGAGTATTAACCCAAGGTGCAGTGTTCGAGCAAGCTGGGGTTAACTTTTCCCATGTGACTGGCGCTGCTATGCCTGCGTCAGCTACGGCGCATCGCCCTGAGTTAGCGGGCCGTAGTTTTGAAGCTATGGGGGTTTCTTTAGTTATTCATCCTAATAATCCTTATATCCCAACGACTCATGCCAATGTGCGCTTCTTCATCGCTCAAAAAGAGGGTGCCGATCCCGTGTGGTGGTTTGGCGGTGGCTTTGATTTAACGCCTTATTATCCGTTCGAGGAAGATGTGCGCGAGTGGCACCAGACTTCTAAGGATATTTGCGCGCCTTTCGGGGATGAGGTTTATCCCAAGTATAAGAAATGGTGCGATGAGTATTTCTTCCTACCGCATCGTAATGAAACCCGCGGCGTGGGTGGATTGTTTTTCGATGACTTGAATCAAGCAGGATTCGAGCAAAGCTTTAGCTTTATGCAAGCTGTAGGTAATGGCTTCTTAACGGCCTATGCGCCGATTGTCGAGCGTCGTAAAGAGACTGAATTCGGTGAGCGTGAGCGTCAGTTCCAACTCTATCGTCGTGGTCGTTATGTTGAGTTCAACTTAGTCTACGACAGAGGCACTTTGTTTGGCCTACAGACGGGCGGCCGCACCGAGTCTATCTTAATGTCGATGCCGCCATTAGTGCGTTGGCAATATGCTTATACACCAGAGGCGGGAAGCCCAGAGGCAGATTTGTACGATAACTACCTCAAACCCCGCGACTGGGTTTAGCCAGTAATCTTAAAAAGTGGATGCGATGTCCACTTTATTGATTACGCATATGATCAGCCAGAGTTGAAATCGCCTCAAAGATGGCGGCTCGATGCTCTGGCTTATTAATGTTTTCTTCAATCGCAAATTTCATACAAAACAGCCATTGATCCCGCATCGCCTCATCGACGGCGAAATGCATGTGCCGTGCTCGCAATGCGGGATGACCATATTTCTGCTGATAGAGCTGCGGCCCGCCGAGCCAACCACTTAAAAATTCGAACAACTTCTGCTCTGATTCCGCAATTGGCGCTCTATGAATGGCAAGCAGTGTTGTCGTTTCTGCAGAGCTTGCCATCTTCTGATAAAAACATTTGGTGATAGCGCGGATCACTTTTTCGCCGCCGATTAAGTCGTAAGCGTTAGATTGGCTCGGATCGCGATCATCCTGCGGTGGAGTGTGTTTGCTAAAAATCTTTTTAAGCCAGTTCATTGGAATAGTCGTTCACTAAAATAGAGAGTATTGAGCCGATGGCGCATTATAGCGTGAAACCCAACGTGAAATTTAGTTGAACATAATTCGTCTTGCCTAGGCTCAAAAGCGCGGTAGACTGCAAAGCCATTGAACCTAAAATTTAATATCGCTATGACAGACAGATACGCAGTGTTTGGCAATCCAATTAGCCACAGTAAATCGCCGTTCATCCATGGACAATTTGCCGCGCCCACCCAAGAGTTATTAACCTATGAAGCCATTCTTGCTCCGGTCGATGGTTTTGAAGCCTCTCTGACGGCGTTTTTCAATGCGGGCGGCAAGGGCGCGAATGTGACAGTGCCTTTTAAGGAGCAAGCTTTTGCGCTGTGTGACAGTCTCAGCCCAGAGGCCAAGCTTGCTGGCGCGGTAAACACCTTAAGTTTATTGGCCGATGGCACTATTCGCGGTGATAACACCGATGGTTTAGGGCTGGTGGCCGATCTCATCGCTAACTTAGGCAGCCTGCAAGATAAGCGCCTGTTACTTATTGGTGCTGGTGGTGCGGCGCGCGGTTGTATTCTGCCGTTATTAAATGCGGGAATTGCGCAGATGATCATCAGTAATCGCACTCACACTAAGGCACAGCTTCTGGTCGATATCTTTACTTCGGTGGATAACGGTGCTTTCGCAAATAGAGTCACCGCCGTAGAAATGAATGAGCTTGTGGGCGAGTTCGATGTCATCATCAATTCAACCTCGGCCAGTCTTGCGGGCGAGTTGCCAACTTTGCCAGCGCATATCATCACCACCCAAACTGTTTGTTATGACATGATGTATGGCGCCTCGATCACCGCTTTTAACCAATGGGCGCTATCTCAAGGTGCAGCTAAGGTTATTGATGGGCTCGGCATGTTAGTCGGCCAAGCGGCTAAGAGTTTTACCCTATGGCGAGGTATCGAGCCCGATACTCAAGTGGTATTAAATCTTTTGAGGGATAAACTAATGGCCGAGCCTAAGTAGGAAGCATGAATCAAAGTATTCTTTTTCCCGAACTGCAATATTGGGACGACGCCCACAAGCGAGTCTGCTTTATCGCGCAGTCACAGGGGATGAACATTAAGTGCTATATCAGTGTGAATAAGTTAGCCGAGCTGAATGATTTCTCTGAACAGCCGAGTGCCAATGAAGCCGCCGCTATGCTGGCATTGTTTGATGCGGTGAGATTTGATGCCGAAGAAATGGCGGAAGACTTAATTGAAGCCGAAGAGTTTGATGAGTTTGGGGCAGTACACTTAGGCTAAACTTATCGAACTCAGATAGTTTTCTGAATCAGCGAATAGCAAAAGGCGGTAGAGACTCAATGAGTCTCTACCGCCTTTCTTATATAGCTATAGTGACACTAAGCGACTAACTATAAGAGATTAGCTATAAGTGATTAGATGTTTTGTAACTCAACTAAGTATTCGTTTTTCAGTCTGACATAGTTGTCGGCAGATTCTGGCAAAAAGGCAATTTCGGCAGGCGTTAATGGGCGAGCCTGCTTAACTGGGCTGCCTACATATAAATAGCCACTTTGTAATACCTTGCCCGGTGGCACTAAAGAACCAGCACCTAAGATCACATCATCTTCTAAAATCGCACCGTCGAGAATAATCGCACCCATGCCTACTAATACTCGGTTACCGACTTTGCAACCGTGAAGCATAGCCTTGTGACCAATAGTCACATCATCACCAATAATCAGTGGATGACCATCGGGACGAGCAGCTGACTTACGCGTTACATGCAATATGCTACCGTCTTGTACGTTCGAGCGTTTACCAATACGAATATAGTTAACATCACCACGCGCCACCACCATAGGCCAAATACTGGTATCAGTATCTAACGCAATATCGCCAACAAGCACCGAAGCTTCATCTACATATACGTTATTGCCTAATTGAGGATGAATACCTTGGTAAGTTCTGAGTGGCCCTGACATAGAAAAGTCCCTAATTGAGTGGTTTTTAGCATTATAAAGGTTAAAAACTAGCGGGTCAGGTCAAATATCCAACGAACAGTGAGAAAATGACAATTATCTTAAAAATAGGGGTTGCGGACTTTCTTAATCTCCCTATAATGCGCATCCACTGACACGGCAGACGGCGTTAAGCAGCCTGACGAGTTAGGTTGAATTGATTGGCTTTTAAGCACTTAATTCAATCGCAGCAAGAAGTTGAAAATACTCCTTGACGCGAAACGGGAAATGCGTAAAATGCACGACCCTGAGCTGATGAAGCATCAGCACGACCCGCCGGCAACGGTATGTGGTCAACGCTCTTTAACAAGATAAAACAAGAAATCTGTGTGGACACTCACAGGTGTTGAGTTAATCGAAACTGCTTAGCCTTCGGGTTGGCAGTCAAAAATTTAAATCAATGTAACAATGAGTGTTCATAGTAATATGTACAGTTTGTTTCTTTAGTTAGTTA
>NZ_JAKKSH010000023.1:0-72813 GCF_025653395.1 Shewanella sp. SW24 | reverse complement strand
AATTTCGACCTAACTCAGTCAAGGTCAGTGTCTTACATTCAATCAGTGCCTTAGAGGCCAGCATCAAGCTGTTTAATCGTTTTAGGTGAAGTTCTGGGCAGTATTGGTGTAAAGAATGTTGTAGGATATTGGCTTCGCGCATCTTGTTGTCCAAGTGTAGTTTTTAGCGAAACCATTTGATCATGCAACAAGATGCGCTTCCACCCTAATTTGATGATTTATTTGTAAATCATCAGGGGATTCTTCAGAATGTAGCTCCCAAAAAAATTACCATAAAAGTATATATATCTCACTATGGTCGCTCATGTGCATCCATACACTTCACGACATTCAGACATCCCGCCTATCAAATAGCGAGCTAGCTTTCGCAGGGGCAGGGGCGAATGAAAATCGGTGATTTTCGCGCTTATGAGCGAGAGGCAGGGATTGCCGAACTGGAGTGCTTTACATGGATGTAAAGCGAGGACTTCGGAAGCGATAGCAAATTTGCCAATGAGCACAAGGAGCTTTCAACTCCGTTGGGGGCGTCATGGAGCATCCAAGGAGGATAGGACGAGCAGTCCTCCTTGGTCGGGTGTGGGGTGAAGCCCCACGACTTTCTCGGCTGTAAGGCCGCAAAACTCAACGTAAAATTTACGTTGCCCCATCACACAGTGATTTACCTGCTTGATAGCAACTGGGTTGGCGTGGGCATACGGCGCCGCGAGAGCAAATAAGGCGGGCGTCGTTTTTGATCCCGCGCTCTATCCAGTTGATATTGAGAATTTTTGCGACGCTCACCAAATCGCTTTTAATGTGTTTGGGAATAGTGACAGAACCGCCGCTGGCGACACAGGCATTCTTCAAATCGTGGGCGATAGACAGGGCATCTTTACCTTGGGCTTCAATGGCTGGATTTAAATCAATACCAGCGCAGAGCACATGCGGGTTGCCTGCCGAGTCTTCGACTTTAATCGACTCACAGCAGTAAATGCGGGGTTCGTTGCCGACGTTTAAAATCGAAATCTGTGCCGAAGTACCGACCGTCGGCTCACTGATCATCCTAAAGACGGCCCAATGCTGACAAGGGTCTTCCACTAACCGCATATTGCCCCAAGGCAGTGGAATACCGTTACCACGATAAACGGCTTTGAGTTTGCCTGGTGCGTAAGCGTCGAAATAATGCCAATGAGGATAAGGAGATACCACTGTCATGCGCCGCATGGCGACTGAGGCTGACACTTGCAGTTGCTTGTGTACCTCAATCTCATAGCCGTGGCGGTCGAGTAATTGGCGATAAGGCACTTTAGGGCACAGCAGCGCACCAGCGAAGAAGCTCGATTCAAAATCGCGCCACGCATGCAAGATATCCTGCGCGTTCAAGGTATTGGACTGCATACCCGCCTCTTCATCCACTTCTAATTTGCGGCCTGAGATCATCACACTCTTGAGGCCGTCCTTGTTGTGCAACACGCAATGACCTATGTGCACGGCTAAATCATATTTGAGTCTGTTGGGGCGATTTTTGAGGATTTTATTTACATAAATCGTGCTCGGCGGCTCAATAAATGAGGTGACCAACTGACGCGAACTCACGCCCATTTCATCGATAACTTCCTGCGGCGTACTGTCTATCCACTTGATTTTTAATCCCATTCCCTTAGCGATATCCAGCATATCGTCTAGAGATAAGGGCATACGTTTGAGGCCGACTTCTTCGGCGGCACGTTCAAGATCGGGGAAATGATTTTGATGGTGTTCTTGATGGGCGCGGATCAATAAATGGGCAAACTGCCGACCTGAGATCCCTGTCTGCGACAGCATCTCAGGTATCGCTATTTGTAAAATATCATTGGAAAACAAAAAGCTAGGTTCGAGTGCCATACCGCTTATGCCGCCACGTCGGCCCTTGTCTGGCGTAATGGCGTTTTCTTCGGGCACATCGTCTAAGAACCATTCGGCGTCTTTTTGAAAAACCGCGGCGATGACTGCCAGCATTCCGGCACTCGGCACACGCTTGCCACGTTCGATCATCGACAAATATGACACAGAGGGCGCACTTCCGGCGTCGACTCGAATGCATCGTGCCGACAAATCTTCCATAGTTAAATTATTACGTTTCCGTAGGTTACGTATTTTTGTGCCTAGGAAATGTGATTTTCTCATCAAGCTCTGGTCATTGCGCATTTTGTAAAATTCACAGTGTAAAATTTTTATTGTGAAATTGTAGTCAAAAAAAGACTAGACTACAAATCAAGCAATCAAGGAAAGGCTAATGCGAACAAGCTAAGCCATTCCAGTACAAGAAATGCTTAACCACTCCCACTAAAAGTGGCTAAGCACTCAAAGCGGACAAACCAAATTGAAGACAAACTTTGATAAGCCAAAAGTTAAATCAAAACCCTGAATTTTTTTAAATTGAAAGAGTGAGAGGAACAAGCGATGAATATGTCAATTATCAAGAGCAACCAGATCCAACCGAATCTAAACAGCCTCATCGCAGAAGAAGTGCTAGCCGTGGCCCAAGTGAATGTCGCCGAGCACGAGAAGATCGCTAATGCGAAACAATTCCTCGACCGCCTCTTTCCACTTAACTCTGGTTCACACCAAGATGTGAGCAGCTATGTGGTTTACTACCAACACCTGTTGGCCTTTTTTGCCGACGGCAGCCACAGTGGTTTACGTCAGCCAAAACAGTTTGTGGCCTTTAACGGCACTAAAGATGCGCCTTGCGCCATAGTGTTACAGGACCTAGGTTGCCACGTTGAACTCAGTTTCGACCGCAGTGGCATGATAGGTGCGAGAGACGTTGCCAATCTGGAAGATATCCAAATCGGAACGTCATTAAACATGGTAGTCGGAACACCAGAGTCACGTTCTGCCGCATCGCGCCATTGGCTCAGCCTATTACATGCGGGTATGTCCAGCGCCAACGACACCCAAGATAAGTTGTTTACCGCAAAGGATGGCAGCGATTACAACTTGAAAAGTATCGTAAATTTATAATTTCACGCTTTGTAACCTCGCCATTTATTATCTAGCCAAGAAGATGAACTGAGCTCAGTTCATCTTCTTCGATTTACCCTCCTGCTTTGCCAAATCTTCTAAGAGTCAATAAAATTGATTAACTAGGTAAGTTTAATTGATTTTATTGAGGCTCATACACACAGCTATAATGCCCTCTTGCATCTGTCTCCATGATCAATCCAATTGATCGCCATTTTGTATCCGTCGCTTAATGTGAAGATCTGTGGTTGGAACGATAAACCGAATCGCTCGAGCCTAAGGCGTTATGAATTCTTCATCGACATCACAGCAAGATAATAAGACTCATCGCATCGTTTTCATCTGTGCGGGTTTGTTATGCCTCGCGCCTTTTATCTCATCGCCCATGGCGCTAGTGTTAGGTTTTACCTTAGCCAGCCTTGGTTGGGTGCCAGTGCAATGGAATATCGCCGCACTCACCAAAAAACTCCTGTCTTATTCGATCATTGGCTTAGGGTTTGGGATTAACTTAAACGCGGCGATCGAGGCGAGCACCCACAACTTCGGCCTGATTGTTGGCTCAATCTTTTTCACCCTCAGCTTAGGGTTTGTGCTCACCCGCGCCCTGAAATTTGATCATGTCACGGGCCACTTAATCGCCTCTGGTACCGCTATTTGCGGTGGCAGTGCCATTGCCGCAGTCGCTCCGGCCATCAATGCGCGTAACGATCAAACCGCCACTGCATTAGCCTGCGTATTTGTGCTCAATTCAGTCGCGCTATTTTTATTCCCCGCACTCGGCCACTTGCTCAATATGAGCCAATACGATTTTGGCGTGTGGAGCGCCATCGCCATCCACGATACTTCATCGGTTGTCGGCGCGGCTTCGGCCTACGGCGATGAAGCCTTAAAAACCGCAACAACCATAAAACTCGCCCGTGCCCTGTGGATTATCCCGATCGCATTAGTCAGCGCTATATTGTTTGGTGGCGATAAGCGCAAGCTTAACCTGCCGTATTTTATCGGTTTTTATTGTTTAGCCATTGCCGTAGCCCATTGGTTGCCACAATTCCACGCTGTTTATGACACCTTATTTATGGTGTCGAAACGGGCATTAGTCCTGTGTTTGTTTTTGATTGGTGCAGGAATTACAGTGCAGAAAATGCGGGCGAGTGGCCCCAAACCTTTGTTGCTTGGGGTAATGCTGTGGGCAGCGATTGGTATCACGTCTTTAGTGTATATTCTTTATTTTCAATAGCTAAGATTTTGCGGAAAGCCAGTCTACTCTGCCGTCGGCTTCATTCGCCAAGCCCAGCAGAGGACGCCTACAAAGGCGGAGAATTCGATAAGTGAACGCACGAGTCCTGTGGTTTGCGTCGAAGCGACCAAGGCAATCAGGCAAAACACGATAATCAGCCAGTTTTTCAATTGCATCTTCCTGCAAACTTAGAGGATGCTCATTATTGTTTAGAACTAAAAACTCAGCAAATATCGATTTTCAATAACAAATAGCTATAACAGCTAAGCCAATCCAGCGCAGATTAAGCCGCCTTAGAACTTGATGCCGCTTCATTCGCAGCAAGATCTTGATTATGTTCTTGAATAAAGTCCTCCATAAACCAAGCACAGAAAGTGTGGCGTCCATCCACAGCCGCTTTGCCATAAATGGTCGATGCCTGTTGTCTGACGGTTTTTTCTTTAGTCTGGCGAACTTCGGCAATTTCTTTAAAACTTAAGCCTTTAAGTAATAAAAATGCCACTTGCTGCTCACTCTTAGTAAAGCCCCAAGTCTCGAATTGCTGCGATACAGCTTGGCTGTATTCTTGTCTGGCAGAGCGCATTTGCGTCGACATATTGTCGATTTTCTTATCCGCATGCTCCAACCTTTTAGCCAACGCTTTCACTTCGCGGGAGCGACGAATAAGATCATAACTTAAGTACATGGCACCAATCACAGTGAGCACTAACAGCATGGCTTCCTGGGCAATATGCCATTGGGGAATGCCCAATTGAATGTCGGATGAGATGTCAAAAAGCTTAAAGCATATGATCAAGGCCAACAGACCAATAATGACAAGATCCTTCATCGAAAAACTCCTAAATAAAAGCAAAATCAACCAATTAATTTATGGGACATATGTACCATAGACGGTTTTATGATACATGTCCCCCACGACTTTCGCCCACCAATCCCTACACTGACAGCACACTTTATTACCATAGAATCGTCCTATGTCTGTCAGTACGTCTTGTATCAAGTTATGTCTGTTGGCGACCTTAGTCAACAGCAGTTTCCTGTGCCACGCCGCGAATTCCGAGCTATCTCAAGCACTCTCCACCAGCCAAGCTAGATTACATTCTCTATCTCAATCGGGCGGCCAGTTACCGCAATCACAAATAAGCTTGAGCAGCTCAGCTTGGCTCAATGGCCTGCCGAGCATTAGCCTGAGTCACTTAGGTAGCCTAGATAATGGTAACAGCTACGAGCAGGAACTCTCACTCAATTTGCCAATAAAATCCCCTGCTTTGCACAGCAGCGACAAGCAGATTAAACAACTCACCCAAAGCATTCAGGCGCAACAAGTCGCGCTGCAAGGCCTGTATTTATCGGGATTATTGCGACAAAGCCTGTGGGAACATCGTCTTGCTGCAGTGAAACTGGCCCAATTAGATCGCAAGAGCCAATTACTCGACAAACTCCATAGTCAGCAAAAGCAACTCACAGATGCGGGCGAACTGCCGATTGCCCACATACTCTTGTTAGAGCGCGAACTGGTGGATATTGCACTGGAGCGGGTCGATCTTAATCAGCAACAGGCCGAGGCGCGTGCCCTCTATCAACAACTCACCGGACAAGAGCAAATACCGCAGAACATAGCCGAAACCGCGCGGCCACTTTCTGCCAACAACCAACCCAATGACATGCTCGCGCAGCATCCATTATGGCAACTACTGAGCCTGCAGAAGCAGCAACAGCTGTTGATCATCCAGAGTCAGCAAGCAGGGAATAACGATCCTTGGGCAGTCTCACTCACGGCCAAAAATACCGCCGATAATCAAGTCGATGATCAACAGCTTGGCATCGCCGTTTCTGTACCACTGACTTTGGGTTCTGCCCTATCACAAACCGAATTATCCCAATGGCAACAAGCCAATACCGAGCACACGCTCAACCTCGACCGTACCTATATCGAACTGAAAACTCAGCTTAAAAAGCTAGAACAACAGCAACAAAACTTACTCGACCAACAGACATTGCTAACTCAAGCCTTACACCTTAGCCGCACCATCACTGAAGAGCTGGCCAAGGTCAAAGACCAAAATCAAGTTAGCTACGAAGTCTGGCTACGCCGCTATATGGATGCCCTCGATACCGAATCCCGCTTAGCACTGAACCAAGTCGCGCAGCAACAACTGCACTCCCAACAACTGCAAGCCTTAGGAATTTCATTATGATGGCCAAGTACGGCGCATGCCTTTTCTGTTTATCCGCCAGTGTTGCCACTTTAGTGCAGGCTGAATCCTTAACGATTAGCTCCCTCGGTAATTTAGACCTGAGCTACGTGCAACCACAGAAAGTCGCCAGTTATGAGGGCAGCCCGTTGCCCGCGCAGGTTGAAATCCTCCCCGGTAACGATTACTGGATCAGCACACCGGAGAATATCCAGCAGATCAGCTTTCTCGTCGGCCAAGGCCAGCTCGTCACTAAAGGCCAAGCAATAGTTAAACTGACTGGGCCAGAAGTGTTCCACTACCTCGCCCAAGTCGAAGCCGCCAGCAGCTTATATCAACTGGCCAAAAGCCGTTATGAGCGCAATAAACCCTTATTAAACAATGGCAGTATCAGCGCAGAAAAATGGCAAGAGATCAGCCAAGACTACTTCAGCACTCACCTCGAATACGAGCACATGCAGCATTTTATGGAGATAGTCAAAAGCACAGATGCCGCCACAGACTCCCTAGTGGTAGGCACGCCAGTGGCGGGGATCGTTAAACTCAACCAAGTGAATGGGCCTTATATGGCGGGTTCACAGCTATTCTCACTGGTGCCCAGCGACAGCATTCGCGTCAAGGTCAGTGTGCCAATGAGTCAGTCGCACTCACTTTCGGCGGTGAATATCAATCAGTGCCATATCGCCATTGAGTCCGTGTCGGCCATCGCCGAAGGTGCCTTTGTGACCGCTTGGTCATCACCCTTGCCGCAGGAATGTAACTTACTGTTAGGACAACAGATCACTGTGATACCCGAGTATCAAAAGGCGGTGTATTTATTGCCTAAAAATAGTGTTTTTAGTTGGGAGCAAGACAGCCAAGTCTTCACTAAAACCGCCGACACGCTCACCTCAATTACGATCGATATTCTCGGTTCAACCCCTGAGCAATATATCGTTGAAAGCGATCAAGATCTGAGCCAAATCCAAGTGTTATCCCAGTCGGTTGCAGCAGTCAAAGGCATAATGCTTGGCCTAGGAGGCGAATAAGATGTTGACCTCAGTCATCCGCTTTTCGCTCACGCAGCGCTTATTTGTGCTGATTGTGGCACTGATTATTATGTTAGCGGGAGCGCGAGCCTGGTTTTCCATTCCCTTGGATGCCTTTCCCGATATTTCGCCCACCCAAGTGAAGATTATCCTCAAGGCGCCCGGTATGACGCCGGAGGAAATCGAAGCGCAAATTACCGTGCCGATTGAAACCGAACTGTTAGGCATTCCCCATCAATCGATTCTGCGCTCGACCACTAAATACGCCATCAGCGATATCACCCTCGATTTTGACGAAGGTACAGATATCTATTGGGCGCGCCAGCAGGTGAGCGAACGCATCGCCGCCGTGTGGGACAGTTTCCCTGAAGGTGTGACGGGCGGCGTAGCGCCAATGAGTACGCCGCTCAGCGAAATCTTTATGTTTTCACTCGAAAATCCCAATCTTTCGCTGATGGAAAGACGGCAGTTGCTCGAATGGGAAATCCGTCCGCTACTGCGAACCGTTGCGGGTGTCGCCGATGTGAATATCCTCGGTGGCTATGCCAAAAGCTTTAGTGTGACCCCCAAACCTGCGGCTATGGCGGCCGCAGGCGTAAGTTTTGCGGCGCTGCAACAAGCGATAGTGGAGAATAATCACAACGAAGGCGCGGGCAAGCTCACCATTGGCACAGATACCATCATAGTGCGCGCCGAAGGTCGCATCGATGATATCGACGAACTCAAACAATTAGTGATCAAGGCCGATGATGCCAGAGTGTATCGACTGCAGGATTTAGCCGATATTCAAATTGGCCACTTAGCCCGCTATGGCGCAGTCACTAAAGACGGTAACGAAACCGCCGAAGCCTTGATCATCGCCCTAAAAGACGCCAATACAGCACAAGTAGTCAAAAACATTAAAGAAAAACTCGATCAAATCAGCCTAACCTTGCCAGAAGGCAGCCAGATAAACACCTTTTATGACCGCGCGAATCTGATCAATACCGCGATTGATACCATCTCCAATGCATTATTCGAAGCCGTAGTATTGGTGATCATCTTGCTGGCGCTATTTTTAGGCAACGTGCGCGCCGCATTGGTCGTGTCACTCTCGCTGCCTCTTGCCGCGTTGATGACGTTTTTGATGATGGATTACTTCAATCTTTCCGCGAACTTAATGAGTCTAGGTGGCTTGGTTATCGCCATCGGCATGTTAGTGGATTCATCTGTGGTCGTGGTCGAAAACATGGTGAATCTCATCGCGACTAAGCAGAGATTACCGCGGCTGCATTTGATTTTTCGCGCGACCAAGGACGTTGCCATTCCCGTGGTGTCGGGCACTGTAATCGTCATGATAGTGTTCTCACCCTTGCTGACCTTGAGCGGGCTTGAAGGCAAACTCTTCACCCCAGTTGCGGTCACTATCGTGTTTGCCATGCTGTCGGCACTAGTGTTGTCGTTAACTGTTATTCCGGTTATCGCTTCTTATCTCGTCAACGAAAAAGCCGCCAAGGAACCTAAGGCGATTGAAAAGCTTAAACAGCTTTATCTGGCCAGCCTCAAGAGCACGTTTAGCCATCAAAAACGCTTTATGGTGATCGCCTTTAGCTTGCTTATCGTCAGCCTAGGGCTGTTCGGGTTAGTGGGAAAAACCTTTATGCCGACCTTAGATGAAGGCGACATTATCCTGCAGCTGGAGAAATCCCCATCGATTTCACTCGAAGCTTCGATTGCCATCGACAAACAAATTCAGCAAACCTTGCTGGCTAAAGTTCCTGAAATCAAACAAATGGTGGCGCGTACTGGCGCGGATGAAATCGGCTTAGATCCCATGGGACTCAATGAAACCGATGTGTTCTTAGAACTTTTGCCCCGCAGTGAATGGCGCTTTGCCAATAAAGAAGCGCTTATCGATGCGATCCGCACTGTGTTATTGGACTATCCCGGCGTTAATTTTAACTTCACTCAACCGATACAAATGCGTGTGTCCGAAATGCTCACTGGCAGCATTGGCGACGTGGCGATTAAGGTCTTTGGTAATGATATCGACACCTTAGGTCTGCTCACGAGCCAAATCCAACAGCTGGTTAATGCCACCAGCGGCAGCGTCGATGTGAAAATGGCGATGATCGAAGGCAGTCCTTTTATCAACCTCACCTTAGATAACGAGCTCGCCCGTGGCTTTGGCATGAGCACCATGGAGTTTGCTCGCTACCTGAAAAGTCAGCTCGAAGGCGTGATAGTGACCGAAGTGCTACAGGGTAAGAAACGAACGCCCGTGCTGATGGCTAATAATCAGAGCCACTTAAGCAGCATTAATGAGCTTAAAAATCAGTTACTGGTGATGCCAGATCACTCCTTAAAACGCCTGAGTGATGTCGCCACCTTAAGCTATAAGCAAGGCCCCATCCTTATCGAGCGTGAGCAAGGGAATCGCTTTTCAGTGATCACCACCAACGTGCAGGGTCGCGATATTGTGAGTTTTGTAGAAGAGCTCAACGCTAAAATCGCAAAGGAAATCAAACTCCCGAGCGGTTATAGCGTGAGTTTTGGTGGCGAGTTTGAAAACCAGCAGCGAGCCACCAGCAATTTACTGTTAGTGATCCCTATTGCTATCGCACTGATCACTTTGATTTTATTCACCACATTTGGCTCACTGGCCAAAGCGGGCTTAATTCTCGCCAACGTTCCCTTCGCTATGATGGGCGGCATAGTTAGCCTGTATTTATCGGGGGAGTATTTGTCCGTGCCCGCCTCAGTTGGCTTTATCGCCCTGCTCGGCGTCGCTGTGCTCAATGGCGTGGTAATGGTCAGCTATTACGAACAAACCAAGCACATGTTCAGCAACCTGCGCGAACGGGTGGAACAAGGTGCGGCGCGGCGTTTACGCCCCATTTTGATGACGGCGACAACGGCCATGTTTGGTCTTATGCCGCTAGTGTTTGCCTCAGGTCCTGGGGCTGAAATTCAAAAACCTTTAGCGATTGTGGTGATTGGCGGCCTGCTCACTTCAACCATTACCACACTGTATTTACTGCCAATTCTGTATTTTTGGCTGGAGAAACGTAAATGAGCACAGAACAACTGTTAGTACTGATCGCCCAAAATGATATTAAGGACGACATAGTCGATACCTTGATAGAGTTAGAGTTTCTATCGGGCTTTAGCCTAGGGAATATTTGTGGTTTCAGCCGTGAACACAGCCATTTTAATATCAAGGAACAAGTGGAAGGTTATCGGGAGTTTTGTAAATTCGAAATCATGCACCCCGCTGCACAACAAGCCGCGCTGCTCGCTGCTTTGGCGCTGGTCTGCAAACATAATCCCTGTCGCTATTGGATTATGCCCATCTATCAAAATGGCACTTTGTCCTAACTCGCTGAGCGGTTAAATCTCGGCATCCCGACCTTATCGCTAAGGTAGGGATGCCTTATAAAATAGCTACAAAATTGGCGTTGGACGCCGCACTAAAAACCCACTCAGAATCGATAAAATGCAGTAAGCGGTAAAAAAGTAAAAACCGTTTTCAAATTGCGCTTGGGTTTTTAGCATTTCCCCCATGCCACCTGAGGCGTTCCCCGCCATAAAGGTGATGATCAGCGCTACCACAAACACATCGGCCATCGACCACTTGGCGAGTGCGTTGACGACGGCATTAATCCTCAGTTTCAGGCCAATCGAGCTAACACATTGCTGTGCCAACATTAAGCTCAACTTCAAGGCAGGCACCACCACGCTGAATAACATGACTAATCCCGCGACGAGTCCATTACCAGAGTGATAAAGTTCGGTTACCGTCCCCCAAATACTACGAGTCTTCTGCAGCACTTGGACTTCGCCCTTAAGGCTATTAAACCCAAGCAAACCACTGACCATGCTTAACATACCGCGGGCACTGTCACGCCCA
This sequence comes from Shewanella sp. SW24, assembly GCF_025653395.1. Lineage (NCBI taxonomy): Bacteria > Pseudomonadati > Pseudomonadota > Gammaproteobacteria > Alteromonadales > Shewanellaceae > Shewanella > Shewanella sp. SW24. Next base: position 61,479 of record NZ_JAKKSH010000023.1, on the reverse strand, counting down.
GAGTCCTCATCAAATCTTTGGGCAACTTGCTCTATGCCTTGTTCCGCCAGCTTGGCCTTATCGATACTGCCGCTGATACTCAAAATAGGTTGAGTCACCCCAGGGATTAACAAAGCCAAGGATAAGATAATGATAAAAATAGGAAATAGAGATTTCATAGCACTGTTCATAGCATTGCTCGACCAGAGAAATACTTTCAGTTTACGGTTTTTAGCTCAGGCTCTGCAATCATTCACACCAGCCATCGACTCAGATGACCGGCATTTAAGGTAGGATTTGAAGATTAATAGAAAGGAGTCGGATCGATATCTAATGTACTCGGTGACACACCGCGTTCAATATAAAGTTCAGATTTTAATAAATCCACCATAGCGACATCAGTGTAACGTTTTACTTTTAAAGAATAAAAACACTTTACGATTGGATGTAGCGCATCCCTATCTTTCGAGGCCCAAACAATACCAACACGACCATCCGATAATTCAACTAAGGAACCCACAGGGTAAACACCAATACAACGAATAAACTCATAGACCAATTCTTGATCCAAATGGAATGGCGTCAGACTGAGTAAAATTTTAAAGGCCGCGGCAGGGCTCATCGCCTCTTTATAACATCGCGTTGCTGTTAAAGCATCGAAGATATCGACTATACAACTCATACGGCCATGGCGGGGGATTTCATCACCCTTCAAACCCCTTGGATAACCTCTGCCATCTAATTTTTCATGGTGCATTAAGCAGATATCTTTACTGATCTGCGACAGACCAGTAGTTTCGTTCATAATTTCAAGCGCATACACTTGATGCAGCTTCATATGTTCAAACTCTTCTGGTGTCAATTTACCCGGCTTGTGCAGCACTTTATTGTCGACTTTAATCTTGCCAATATCGTGTAAAATCCCGCCGACCGCCATTTCCCGTAGCATGACGCGATCTAGCTTTAAGTATTTACCAAAGGTAACCAGTAGAAAGGCAACATTCACTGAATGTTCAAGTAGATAGGCATCTTTTGAACGGAGTGCAGACATACATTTAAGCGCATCAGCATCCAACATCACTGACTCTATCATGGTATCGGCTAACGCTTCGAAGGGCGCGACTTCGATGGCTTTGCCTTCGAAGGTTTCGGATAACACTTTACGAATAAGATCTTTCGCTTCGGTCAGCATAACCTTAGCTTGAGCTTGTTGTTTATCGCGACTCACTAGCGCTTTTCGATTGTCGGGTTGACTATCATTAGTCGATTTTTTCTTTAACCCACAATGTTCTGCCGAACGCTCAGTGTCCACCCAAACGAATTTGATGCCACTTTTGGCCAGTTTTAAAATTGCATCCTTATGTTTAATTTGTCCAGCATTTGCAATAGCAAGTTGACCCTGATCATTTTTGTCTATGGCACTGACAAACATACCTAATGTCAATTGCGACACTGGTAATTTGATAAGCTCAACTGTTTCTGCCGACTCACTCATATCTACAACCCCAAGGATGATGTGCCCGAATAAAATATCAACTTAACCATACGACATAAAAGCGACCTACGCTCAAATGTTCTGTTGTTATTTTTGATTATTATAGAACAGACGTGAAGGGCATTCTAAGACGAGGATTAGAAAATCACCATAGACTTTCTTGGTAAACAAAATGCCCTAAACAGGATGCGATGGAATAAGGGCCTAAGGCTTAGGCAAGGCACATTTCACACTCTCACTTTTTCAATAAATGCCTAAGGCTAAGCATTCGAAACCGGCGACCATCCAGCGGCGATATTGGCAGTTGTAGCAGGAGCGGGGCTCATCGTCGATCTGCTCGTCTTCATCATCTGGGATAAAATGCGTGCACAGCTTGGCCACTTGCCTCGCCTGTGGATATTGAGCCAGTCCCGCCTTAAAAATCCAGCGGTCATCCTTTAATTCAAATGCATGTTCGACCAAGTTGAGATCCATTTAGCACTCTCTTTTTAAACTCTTTCACTAAACTTGCTCTAGTAGGCTTGCAGGGCTTGCTTGCCCGCATTGCGCCATTGTTCTGCCTCTTGGTGAACGAGCAATACAAACTGGTGATCAAGGTATACAGCTTTCACTTTGCCCTTCAGTTGCACTCGCTCATCAAGCGCAAGTCGATACTTGTCCGTACTCATCACAGCATCAAGTCCGGTTTGTTCTAGGATGTCGGCAACGCTGAGTTCGAGTGAAACATCCTCAAATTGGCCAAGTTTAATCTGGCCTTTTACCCGACCGTCGCTGCCCATCAAACGTAGCCCTAATCCCGCTAACGCTCCAATAACACCTTGGCCTGTGCCGCCATGTTCGGTCAGCTGAATATTAAGTTGTTCAGCCAAATCATAGGTCGCCGCTTTCGTAATCACTTCAACCTTAGCTCTGCGGCCAAAATCCATTAAAGCCGCGGCATCATAGTCAGAGTCGACATCGAGTATGGCGATGCCAGGATCTGCCGCAGGAGCCGATTCCGCGACCAAATGCGCAACGGCATGTTGATGGATCTCGGCCTGCGTCAGTGGCGAGCGCAGCGCAAAACACATGGCACTATTATGTGAGGTATAAGGAATATCGGGGTGCACAAACAATTGATGCCGCGTCACAAAGGAAGCATGGCCGCCCGACATATTGGCGAGCAGATGGGCAATTTCCTCGGCAATTTCGCCCGTACCCTTAGTGCCTATATCATCGGTATCGTCGATACAAATCAGCCAATTTTTCATCTGCATTTCCTAAAGCTCTAAAAAGGTTTTTAAAATTTATCACGGTGTAACAGGTCATGAGCTTTTAATCGCGTCAGCACAGGCGGTACAAGCAAGGCGCCCAGAGTGGCGAAGAAGCCGCCTTTTAATACACTCAAGCCCCATTGAATCAACACGACATCCAGCGCCATGCCCGCAAGCACATTGGTGAGTGCTACTTTACCTGCCCAAGCGATACAGCCAGCAATGCCCAAGATCACGCAGCGCCAATGCAAGTTCATACTGAGCGGCAAGAGTAAGGCAACGAGATCCATTGCTATGGCAGGCAAGGCAAACTTCAGTAAAATCATAGGCCCGCCTTTACCTACGCCTAAAGCCATGGCCACTATGCCCGCGATAACACCGCATGCCGTCATGCTGCCGAAACGACCTAACACGCCATAACAGATCAGATAAAAGAAGCTCATCAGGAACATGCTGTGACCAGACAAGCCCAGTTTCAGCCTTAACATGCCCGTTAATGCCACCAGCAAGGTGGCGCAAAAGCCGACAAATAAGGAGTCTTGTAGACTCAGCGGGATTTTTTTAGTCATTTTTGTCTCTCGGTGAATGCCAATGTGTTGGCCGTTGCGCTAAACCAAAGTGACGGCTCTGCGCTGCAACGGCCATCTGGCGAGATAATTTAAGTAATTGGATTAAGACGGGAAACAACACGCAATACACCAACTCGGACCAATTTTTAGGGTTACGCAGCGCCTTAGGTGTAATGCGAGCCCCGCGCAGACACTGGATCTGATATATCTCGCGAATTTCATCTGCCATATAGGGCAATAAACTTAAGGATGCCGCGACCACAAAGGCCCACTTGGTCGGTAAAAACGCACTTAACACTTCACCAATCCGCTCGGGAGCCGCCGTAATACACAACCACCAACCGGGAATGGTCGCCAAAATAATACGCGCAACCACCACGGCGCCTTGGGCTAAATGTTCAACGCCATAGAGGATTAAATACAGACTCAAAGTGATGCTCAATTGCACTAAACCTAGCTTTAGCACGCCCCAAATACTGCCGCGTCGCAGCAAACCGTGGATAACAAGCAGTCCATTAAGTCCAGCTAATGGCAAGAGTAAAGCAGCGGGCAATACAAAAGCACAGGCTGAGAGCACGCACACCAATAGCAGCGACAACGCACAGAGTGCCGTTTCCCGCCGCTCATAACTCCAATGCCGCAGCGCGCGTAGGCGCCGACAACTAGCCCACATAACGCTCTCCTGTTTCAATCAATTCCTCCACCAATAGACCATTACGCAAACTCAATTGCCGTGATACAGCGCTGTGTTCAATGCTTCTGTGACTGCTAAGCAAAATAGCGCAACCTTGCGAGCTTAACCGCTTCAGCAAGTACCACACTTTGCCGTAGTAATGCTTATCCATCCCCGCCAATGGATCGTCCAAAAGCAGCACCTTAGGGCGTAAACAGGCAAGTGACGCTAAGGCAATCAAGTGCTGTTGACCGTAGGATAATTTGTGGGGCGACAGCTGAGCTAAGCTAAATAAATCCAATTCATCCAACATCTGCGCCGCGCGTTCTTTGGGGAGTTCAAAACGCCTAAGGCTAAACTGCATTTCGGCCAGCACGCTGGTCTCGAATAATTGTCGACTCGGTCTTTGCATCAGCAGACCCAGCTCAGCGCCATAAATCCCCAATTTAGGCCTTCGCCCTAGCACTTTAAGGGGAAGACGCTGCCTTAAACTGTGCACGCCCGCTATAGTTTTCAATAGACTCGTTTTACCAGAGCCGTTATCTCCCACTAAGGTCACTATCTCACCCGCCTGCAGTTGAAATCCCTGCGGACACGCAAATAATGTGGGACAAGCATCGAACCCAAAATCAAAGGCTTCGGCGCTGACCAAGACTTTACCTAAGTGCTCAAACTTAGGCTGATTACGCCACGCAGGCGCCTCAGTTTGCGGCGCATCGGTCACGGTATAGACGCCTTCGGATAGCTTGCCGGCCTCTAACTGCCAGTAATGCTGAATAATCTCAGCGAAGGCCGAGGCGTTATGTTCAACCAACACTAGCGCCATGCCATCTTGGATAAGATTGCGGAGCACGACCAGCAGCTCACTCACACCGTGATCATCGAGTTGTGCCCAAGGCTCATCGAGCAGCAGTAAATGCGGCTCGCACACCAGTTGAGCGGCTATCATTAAACGATATTTTTGACCAAGGGAAAGCGTGCTGACTTGGGTATCGAGACGCAGATACAAGCCCACGCGTCGCAGAGCCAATTGCACTTTAGGCAGCATTTGCTCAGCGGGAATGCCGAGGTTTTCTAGCGCGAAAGCCACTTCGGCGCCAACGGTTTGCCGAAGTAGCTGAGTTTGCGGGTCCTGCATCACCAGACCCGTAACCAGTTGTGGGTAACGCCAGATGTCGCCTTCATGCGGGCGATTTAACACGCCCGCCAGTAGGTTTAGCAGACTCGATTTCCCAGAGCCCGTAGGACCGCTCACGCAATGGCATTGGCCAGTGCCAATGGCCAAGTTTACCTCCTGCAATACAGTCGGTAACTGGCTACCATAGTTGAAGCTAACGCCTTCGAGCGCTAGGAGTTTCATCTTAGATCTGCCAGTTCACACCGATGAAGATCTGTCGTCCCGCCTGTGGCAGAGCTTCACTCTGGTAGTAGTTTTCATCCAGCAAGTTAGTCGCACGTAGGTAAACATCTAACTTGTCACGAATTAATGGCTGTACCAGATTTACGTCCACTAAGGTGTAGTTGTCTAACGACTGCTGTTGATATTGGGTCTGACCGCCAACCTTCACCTGCGTCGCATAGACTTGGTCTAAAATACGCTCCACGTTGAGGTGAACTTGAGTCTCGAAGGGAAACTCGTAACTCATCTGCCAACGTAACTGGTGACGTGGACGATATTGCAAGGCATCTAAGGTATCGTCGCCGTCTATCTCTTCTGAATCGAGAAAACTATAGGAGAAGCTCAGATCTAAGTGCTCGATCGCATGGTTATTGATTTGGAAATCGACCCCTTTGAACTTATAACGCCCCATATTTTGGTAGAAACCATCGACATCTTTGGCGATGTAATTTTTCGCATCCGTGTAATAACCATAAAGGGAGAAATCGGTACTCGCCGGCAGATTCTGCTCTAAACCCAGCTCCACATGCTTAGACTCTTCGGCTTCTAAATCACGATTACCAGATAGCTGTGAATACAAGTTCACCATAGAGGGGAAGCGCACTTTACGTGCCACACTTAAACTTAAACGAGAATCCTGCGCCGCCTGCCAATAACTGGAGGCCATGGCCGAATAGTTGCCATCGGTACTATCTGCAGTGTCGAGTGAATGATAAGCGCCACCTAAGGTAAAGCCGTACTGCAGCTCAGATTGATACTGATACTCAGCCGCGGCCGTATATAGCCAAGCGGAATCATTTAAGTTCTCGGCGCCACCTGTACCTGTTCCACCACCTGTACCTGTTCCACCACCTGTACCTGTTCCACCACCTGTACCTGTTCCACCACCTGTACCTGTTCCACCACCTGTACCTGTTCCACCACCTGTGCCTGTTCCGCCGCCTGAACCTGTTCCGCCGCCTGAACCTGTTCCACCGCCTGTGCCTGTTCCACCGCCTGTGCCAGTTCCACCACCTGTGCCTGTTCCGCCGCCAGAACCGGTAGTGCCACCATTATTGCTGCCTGTATTAGCCGTATAAGTATCGACGACTGACTTCCAGCTTTGTTTCTCGGCAATGACTGAGGTCGTGAATAAACCCGCGGTATGCAAGTCTGTGATTAACTGCAGATTGACGCCTTGCACAACCGAGCGCCCATCTTGCGACAGCGTAACAGCCTGATAGGTTTCATCGGCATAGGAGGCTTCTAAGGTATCGCTTTGATTGTGATAGCCAAAGCCACGTAGGGTGAAAGTGTCATCAAATTGATGCGCTAACCCCAGTTGGAAAGTATGGGCGTCATAGTCATCGGTACGTTCGAATTTCAACTTGCCGCTCCCAGTACCGTCACGGGCAGGTTTTCCCCATTCGCCACTGCGCAGCGCCATATTGGCAATCAATTGGGTCTTGTCGGATAACCAGTAACTGCCTTGGGCATAAACGTTAGTGACTTCTTTATCCGAGTTAACGCGCAGCTCACCATCTTGGTATTGTGTCGGCTCAAAGTCATTGGACATAGGGAAACCATCGGTTTGCTGCCGACTGACACTGACCAAACCTTGCCAATCGTCACCCGAACCTGCGGCGCTGATATCGCCATTAAATGTATTGTCTTTGCCGGCTTCGAGGCGCCCCGCCAGTGCTGGCGCCGTACTGCCCTGTTTAGTAATAATGTTGATCACGCCGCCCGCACCACTTGGACCGTAAAGCACAGATGTCGGGCCGACAGACACTTCTACCGAGGCGATTTGGCTTGTGGGAATGATACTCGGGTCGAACTGACCATCGTCGGCGCTGCTCATAGGCACACCATTGACCAACAAAGTCACATGGCGAGTTTTAAAACCACGAATATCAACCCTTGGTGTTCCGTCACCACCAACACGAATGTACACACCCGGCACATTCTTTAAGACTTGATCTAGACTTTGCGCTCCGGTTGCACGGATCTCTTCTTCACTAATGCTCCAATGGGTCGTCGCCATTTCACTGGCTTCTCCGCCGTCACCATGCACGACGATCACTTCATTGATATTGAGTCGCGGATCACGGGCGATTTCATCGGCTTGAACAGTAAAACTAAGACCAATAGCTAAGGCTAAAGATGACACTCTAAAGAGGGTATTCGTGGTAATCATATTATTGTTGTCACGTAGAAAATTTAAGATGTGCCAGCTATTGTGGACCGCGATTATTCTGTCTCAACCGAAAAACGTTTAAAAACCAACCTAGATCGACTAATTACGACAAAGGGAAAGTACATTTAGCGACTAAGAGACAAAATGTCCACCGAGGGTGACTTGCCCGACAAAAAGACCCACTCAAGTCACATTTTTTATCAGCGTAAAATGAGACTATGGCGAAAGTCACACGATAGGGCCTTACATCTTGACACACTCGACCGTGGCCTTTAATTTGAGCGAAAGATTCTTATTTACAGACTAAAATCACTACAGGTAAATGGCTTGTAAAAGAGGACATTAACCTGAGTCGAATTTACTGACGCTGACAGAGTGACCTTCAGCTTTCGCCTTCATCCGTTATCTTTGGAGTTCTATTTGCCCGTTCATGCCCTGTCTGAAGACCTTAAGTCTCTCATCGACAAACTCATTCAATTAAAGCAAGTTCCACCGACGGAACCGATAGTGCAGTTGTCACTAAACACTGTCGCTATGCCTTTAATTTCATGGCTGGCATCCCAGGCTCATTACCCAAGGATCTACTGGCATGGGCGCGACAGAATCGAAGAAGTCGCGGCGATAGGGGCGTGCAAAGACTTTAGATTTGAAACCGGAATCAATGATCAGCAACTGGCCATGGCCTACCAAGAGCAGCGAGCCTTATCGACGAATCAGAATATTCGCTACTATGGCGGTGTTGCCTTCGATCGCACTATAGAGTCTTGGCCTGAGTTCGGTAATAGCCGCTTTATCCTGCCGCGCATTGAATTTAGACGCAGTGGTAACAAATTTAGCCTATTAGTGAATCTTAATTTTGCTGATAATGATCACCATAGCGAGATAGATAAGGCCATCGGCGCTATCGAAGCCGTCATGCCAGCTAAGCCACTCTCGCCACCTAAAAAGATCGTTCCACTTGGGCGCAGTGACAAGCCCAATTTTGAACGTTGGAAGACATTAGTCGAGCAAGTGGTGGATCCTAAGTTCAATCAAGATACCCCAAAAGTCGTGTTATCCCGCTTAACACAACTTGAAGTCAACGAACCTATCGATCCTTGGATGGTACTGGCTTGCTGGCAGGGCCGTAATCCCAATAGTTTCCAGTTTGGCTTTCAATTTAGCCCAGATCGCACTTTTATCTCTTGCTCACCAGAGCGTTTATTCCGCCGCCGTCAGCAGGAGCTATTTACCGAGGCACTTGCTGGTACAACGGTACGCGGTCTCAATCAAGAAGAAGATATTGCGCTGGCGAACGCTTTATTAGAAGACAACAAAAATAGCGTTGAAAACCAACTTGTTCGTAGCCACATAGTGAATATGCTCACGCCGCTGAGCAATTATGTTGGCGCCGATGAATTAGCGACTATTTTTAAACTGAACCATATTCAACATTTACACCGTGCAATTCGAGCCGAATTGAAGCCGGGCGTGAATGATTTCCAACTGTTGCAAGCCCTGCATCCTACTCCTGCAGTTGGCGGCTTGCCGCGATATTCAGCGCTAAACTTTATTCGTCAACGTGAAGGTTATATTCGTGGTTGGTACGCCGGTGCCTGCGGCTATTTCAATAAATATGAGAGTGAGTTTTCGGTAGCGATCCGCAGTGCGCTGATCGAACCCGGTCGGATTAACCTATTTGCGGGTGCGGGAATTATTGCAGGTTCTGAGCCCGAAGCTGAGTGGCAAGAGCTTGAAAATAAACTCGCAACCATAATGTCGATTTTATTCGAAATGTAATAAGCCTAGTAAACATTAAGACTATTCAGCGCCGTCAGCCCTTCGTTTTTCAATCGTTTCAAGGTAAAGCCTGTCCTGTTCACCCGAATCGATTAAGCGCTTATGTGCAAGATCAAAATGTTGTTTCAACATCTGGCCTTTCTCGGTGTTAGCGAAAACAAAATAGGTTTCGGCCTTGAGTACACCTTGAATAATCACAAAATTTTGTGGCGCCTTTAATTTAGGAACAAACGTAAGTAAATTAGGTTTGTAATCTAGCACGGCATCTATACGTCCAGCATTTAAGCTATTGAGCATAGTCAACATATCGCTACTTTCTTCGTAATACATAGGCACAGGTGTCAGCATATTGTATCTGTAGGCCAGCATGGCCTGAACCTTCTTGTGGGATAGGCTTTCAATACCAGTCCATCCTGCCGCCACCTCAGCAGTAACAGCCACATCGATAGAGTCCACTTCAACCATATTCTCTGTTAATAGCCCCTTTTTAATATCACCCTTGTAAACGCTGAGCGTGATATCGGTACGATTGTGCTCAACAAGATATAAACTGCGGGCAAAAGGCATAAACTGCACATTGAGTTGCCATTCTGGCTCAGGGAAAATCCGCTGAAGTAACTCGAAGTAGTAACCCGTTTTATCACGATTGGCAAATCCCTCCCAAGTTGACGTTGCTACATCGACCACTATCGGCTGAGCGGCGGAAACAGACACAGGTAACACAGCTAAAAATAAGCAAAAAGTAGCAAAAAATCGTCTCATGGCTATCCTCCTTCGACGTATTCAAAGTGTAGAAGAGTTTTCATTCTATGTGCACATTTAAACAGCAGACTTGCATCTTAAAACTCGACCACTATAATGGCGACCCGATTTCAGCACGCTGTCACCGGCAATAAAGTCGTAAACATAATAAATTGAATATTAGCGGGTTCCCTCACCCCGCCCTACACAACTAAAAAGGCCACATATGTTAATGTTAACCACAGCGCAGCTTCGCCGCGCTTTATTCCTATTAGTAGGATTTCACATACTGATTATTTGCGTCAGCAACTACTTAGTACAATTGCCATTTCAACTGTTTGGCTACCACACAACTTGGGGGGCATTCAGCTTTCCGTTCGTGTACTTAGCCACAGATCTCACTGTCCGTATTTTTGGCCAACAAGCCGCACGCAGCATCATACTCAAAGCTATGATTCCCGCTTTGATGATTTCCTACGTGATGGGAGTGATGTTCCATCAAGGCAGCTTTCAAGGTGCTGATTCACTTGCACAGTGGAATACCTTTGTGTTCCGAATTGCCTTTGCCAGCTTCGCGGCTTATTTGATTGGTCAGTTGATGGATATTAAGGTTTTTGCCCGTATTCGAGCCAGTCGCTCTTGGTGGGTCGCCCCAGCAGCCTCCACCTTAGTTGGAAATCTGGTCGATACTTTAGTCTTTTTCAGTATCGCCTTTTACGCCTCTTCCGATAGCTTTATGGCAGCCAATTGGCCCGAAATCGCTACAGTCGATTACGGCTTTAAGCTAATCGTGAGCTTAGGCCTTTTCCTACCGGCATACGGTGTTTTGCTAAAAGTCTTACAGGACAAGATTTTGCGAGCCAATCCGCAAGAATCAATTTCCTAATTAACCCAACTGGCCAGACCTGTTATAATTTAACCAGTTAATAGCTCTGCCCTGCTCCTGTTAACGCGCGAGTGGGGCTGATTTTTTATGAGAGTAAACTATGTATTCTATTGAAATTAAAGCAGAGTCAAGTTTGACTCCCGAGTTAGCCGCTCAGCTTATCGAACTTAGCCAACAAATCCCTGAGCTCGATCACCCACTCACAAACGAAGTGTTGGACCAGCGCTTACAGGGCAAGACATGTTTGATCTTAGTCGCATATGTAGAAGGTGAATTGGCAGGGTTTAAACTGGGTTACGAGCAAGAAGAAGCCATATTTTATAGCTGGTTAGGTGGCGTTGCATCCGACTTTAGACGTTTAGGCTTAGCGCAGAGTCTACTCGAATATCAAGAAACTTGGGCGCGCCGCCAAGGATATAATCATATTCAAGTGAAGACGCTGAACCGCTTCCCTGCGATGCTTAATTTATTGATCAGTAATCAATATTTAATTACTGAACTGACAGCCGATCCTAAAAGCTTAGTCGATCATAAACTGTATCTGTGCAAGTCGATCTAAACCGTTAATGGATGAGAGCAAAACGATATTTGTAAAGATGTGCACTTTTTGCAATAAATAGCTTGCAAACACAATTGAGAATGATTATCGTTAACGTGCGTTCCAAAACTCATCTTTAACAACGATGACTGGTAATCGACGTTGTTATGGAGCTCCTGAGTTTGCAAGCACGACATTGCTCACACACACTCTTTGTGGCCGGACTCATCATCCGGCTTTTTTTTGCCTAAAAATCAGTAATGCAAAGCCACATAATACAAAGCTAGCAATCGCTCGACATATTTTAATTCAAACCTAATCAGCCAAATACAATACACTGCCTATCTAACGGGATAAGACTAATCTGCAGACATATCGCTGTAGTTGCCCGCAAAGTGTAAGCCATCGTAGGGATTATTTTGCTGATCTTCCTTCGCTTCATGATACAAACCTATGGTAAATAAAGACCCTTTACCCAAAGTTGAACTCACTTCTATCGTGCCACCAATCCGCTTGATAATGCCGTAACTGAGCGAAAGACCTAAACCAGTGCCATCCTTACGTGTGGTATAAAAAGGGTCGAAAATCCGTCCCAGCTGCTCTGGCGCTATCCCTGAGCCTTCATCTTCCACTTCGATTTTGACGCCAATCGGCATATCCTGCTGCACCCAGTCATAGGTTCGCACCCAAATACGTCCTTTACCGTCCATCGCATGCGCCGCATTCACTACAAGATTAATCAAGACTTGCAGCAACTGCGGACGATTAACCTGTACTGGACAACTGGCGTTTAACTCAGTGATCAGCACGACTTCTTGTTTTTGAATCGAATGTCGCACCAACACCAACATTTCTTCGATAATAGGAGTCATCGGATGCATTTCTAGTGGTGCGTTGAATTCGCCAGGTCGGCTGTATTGCAACAGGCTACGGATGATAGTGCTGATCCGCCCAACCTGTTGAATGACTAGATCAATTTCTTCTTTCACTACTTCTGCATTGTCGCCAAGCTCGTAGCGCAGTAACTCCATATTGCCGAGGATTACGGCAGTCGGATTATTGATTTCATGGGCGATACCTGCGGTCAATTCGCCAAGAGCAGTGAGCTTCTCGTTAGTGACGAGCTGTTGACGCGTTTCGTTTAGTAATGCCACGTTACGTTGCAGCTCTAAGGTTTTATCCTGCAGGCTACGAGTACGCTCTTCAACCTTCATTTCAAGCTGTTCTGCCGCCGCTTGAATTTGGGCATTTCGACGCTGTAGCAAGTCAAGCATACTGTCAAACTGCTCGGCTAAGTTCGATAACTCGTTATCCCGATCTAATCCTAAGGCACCGATACGAATATTGCGCCCCGACTGCACAGCTTGTACAACATGGTGAATACGTTCAATTGGCTGCAATAAACTATAAGCACCGCGATAAACCAGCAGGCCAGAGACCAACAGCACTAACATTAGAATCGTGCCTAGCTCTATGATATTGAGTAAATAATTATGGATAAATGGCGATTCAGAAAAGCCGGTATAGATCATACCGACACGTTGGCCGCGAACATCTTCCAAGGGGGCATAAGCGGAAATAAACCAATCGTTAAATACGAAAGCGCGATCGACCCACTGCTCGCCTTGAGTTAACACTTTGTCTTTCACCTCCTCCGATACTAAACTGCCAAGCGCGCGGCCCAGCGTCTCATTACCTGTGGGATAAAAATGCAGCGGCACGTTGGTGGAAATACGGATGTTATCTAAGAAGATGGTCACAGTACCAATGGAACGCTCGGGCAAGGTGCCTTTGTCGTATACCAGATCACGAATGTGGTCGACAATTCGAGTATCGCGATTAAACAAGATCCCACCATCGAGATACCAAGCCACTTTGCCTTCCATATCAGGGACGGGCAATAGGCTACGGCTCAATAAACCACGTTCTTCAACGGTTTTAACGGGGCTCTGCGCCCGCAAGGTTGCAACTATCGGAATGCTCGCAGTGATAGCCAATTCGGGATCGATACGTGCTAAACGCTCGGGCGGCAGCACCATCAAGCCGGAGTAAGGTAATAAACCGTCTAACTTAGGAAGGATTTGGCGTAAATCGGGGTCTGCGGCCGCTTCGGCAACACTGACTAAACGCAGATAATCGAGATTTAGCTGTTTTTTCTGTTCAAGAAGAAAAGCATCAATACTGGCTCGGTAGCTGACTTCGCCACTTAATTCTTTACCACTGAAAAGTGGCCTAAAGTCATTTTGAAAGGTCCAAGACGTCACCACACGTTCAAGTTGTTTTTCTTGGCGTACTTGCACTTGCTGCAAAGTGTTTTCGGCAACAGATAAGTCAGCTTTAACCTTCATAAACAGCTGCTTACCTGTATAACTGATGTTCCAGTAAATTGTGATAAACACTAAACTCACCAGTGTCAGCAAAATAGGCAGTAATGTCAGGATTAATATGCGATAGCGCACCTTGGCCTGCATTTGCTGCCAACTGACACCAAAAAAGTGAGTGAAGAATGACACCCTATGACTCCTGTTCGCCACTAAAATCAAACCACTCTTTATACTTGCGATCTAAGGTCTTACGCGATACGCCTAAATCCCTCGCCGCGGCAGACTTATTGCCAGAATGTAAGTCCACAACACTGGTCACATGGTGTTTTTCCACGTCTTTCAATGGCCAATCCAATGGATAACCCGATGTGGATAAAGACTCACTCTTCAGCTGTTGCTTCCAATATTCCGCAGGCGGTTTACCCAGCAAAATACAACGCTCAATCATGTTGCGCAGTTCACGAATGTTACCAGGCCACTCGTGTTGCTGTAGTTTCACCATATCTTCATGGCTCCACACGACTTCTCTTACCCCTAATTCAGCGGCAAGTTGGCGAGTGAAATGATGGGTTAACTCCACGACATCTTCGGGTCTATCACGTAATGGCGGGATTAAAATATCGAGCACATTCAGCCGATAATATAAGTCTCGACGGAAATTCCCTGCATCCACTTCATCAATCAGAGTACGGTTAGTGGCCGCGATCACTCGCACATCGATGTTAACTTCTTTCTCGCTGCCCACAGGACGAATCGCTTTTTGCTCTAATACTCTGAGCAATGCCGTTTGCATTTTCAGTGGCATTTCGCCAATTTCATCGAGAAAAATCGTCCCGCCAGAAGCAAAACTGAATAAACCTTCACGATTGCCTTTCGCACCCGTAAAGGCACCGGCGGTATGGCCAAACAATTCACTTTCGAGCAGTTCAGGGGCGATAGAGCCACAGTTAACTGGGACAAAAGGTCCCTGACGTCCACTAAGCAAATGTAATTGCCGTGCGACTAATTCCTTACCCGTGCCCGACTCACCTTGGATCAAGACGACGGCATTGGTCGGCGCCACACGTTCGATGATATGTTTCACCGACTTCATGGCTTCACTGCTGCCAATAATGGTCGATGAATAACCGATTGAAACCTCACGACGCAGCATCAAGTTTTCACGTTTAAGCAAGCGACGTTCGATACAGCGATCGACCGCAGTCATCATCTGTTCGAGATGGAAAGGTTTCATGATGAAGTCAGAAGCACCCGCGCGTAGCGCGGTAATCGCCACTTCCATGTCGGCATAGCCAGTCATAAATATGATGTCCGAACGACGCCCCTGCTCATCCAACGCTTCATGCCATTCGATACCCGAACGACCAGGCAGACGAATGTCGACGATAAGCAAATCGAAATGGCAACGGCTACGCAGCTGCTCCGCATCTTCGATACTGCCCGCCGTTTCGACTAAGGCAAATTTCTTCGAGAGTGCCTTATTTAAAAAACTCCGCATTCCGGGTTCATCATCAACAATCAGTACCGATACTGCCGATGGAAGAGGCTTGAGGTTATTATCTATCTGGCTCATATTGTCTGCTTCTGGACATTTTGACTCATTTGCGACCAATTCTAGCACTGAAAATAGATGAATAGGTCACTATGAACCATCAGAAGTTTGTCCTGAGACAATTTGTCTGTAGAGTATTTGTTAAGCTTGGGATCAAGCTCACAAATTAGGTTAAGCTGTGAAGAAAATGACCGCATTCTCAGCTTGGCATCTAACTTGCTTTCAACCGAACGTATTACAATTTACGAGACCTTCCACTCAGTAGGCATTTGAGTTGGAATCCTATTTTCCGCCAAGGAGTACCCATGCTAAACATGAAATCTCATATGAAGTCATTACTGGGACTGGTTGTTGCAGCCAGTATGTTCACTGTTTTACCCGCTCACTCGACTGAAATTATCAAGTTAGCCACCACCACCAGCACAGAAAACTCAGGCCTATTGAAAGAACTGTTACCTAAGTTCGAAAGTGAATCAGGCTACAAGGTTCAAGTCATCGCCACTGGTACAGGTAAAGCCCTGAAACTAGGTGAGCAAGGTGACGTGGATTTAGTCATGACTCACGCGCCTAGCGCCGAAGCTAAATTCGTAGCCGATGGTTTTGGTGTTGAGCCCCGTGGCATTATGGAAAATGATTTCGTAGTACTTGGCCCTAAAAACGACCCAGCAAAAATCCGTGACAGCAAAACGGCCGAAGAAGCTTTCGTTAAAATGGCAAAATCAGGCGTGCCTTTTATCTCTCGTGGTGACAATTCAGGCACTCACATCAAAGAGTTAGAAGTATGGAAAGCGGCAAATGTTACTCCTAACTTCAAAGGTTATACTTCAGTCGGTCAAGGCATGGGTAAAACCCTGCTGATGGCAAACGAAATGCAAGGTTACACTCTGTCTGACCGTGGTACTTTCGTGGCTTATAAAACTAAACTCGATCTTGCCGTTGATTTCGATGGTGGCAAAACCTTAGCCAACCCATACCAAGTCATTCTCATCAACCCTGCTAAATACCCAGATCTGAACCACAAAGGCGCTAAAGCATTCAGCGACTGGTTGATCAGCAAAGAAGGTCAAAGCATGATCAACAACTTCAAAGTCGAAGGCGAGCAATTGTTCAAGGCAACTTATAGCGAATGAACGACGGCTGGCTAGCACTATTACAGCAGGCGTTAAGCCTGCTGTTTTCTTTAGACCCTGACGTTTGGTCCATCATTTCGATCTCGTTTTCGGTTTCTTTCGCGGCACTGCTGATCACGCTTGTTCCTTCCATGGTGCTCGGCTTTGTATTGGCGTTTGCGCCATTTCGCGGCAAATGGATAGTCACTAACTTAGTTCAAACTCTGCAATCAATCCCCACAGTGGTTATCGGTCTACTCGTGTATTTACTGCTAACACGCAACGGTCCTCTGGGCGATCTAAAATGGTTATTTACCCAAGAAGGAATGATTCTCGGGCAAATGTTCATCTGTGCCCCCGTACTAATTGCAATGAGCCAAGCCGCATTCACTAGCGTTGATCGCAGAGCTTGGGAAACCTCACGCACCTTAGGCGCCTCTTGGTGCCGTGCAGTGTGGACAGTCTGCCGAGAACTGCGCATGCCCTTACTGCTGGCGATTGTCGCGGCCTTTAGTCGCATTCTGACCGAAGTCGGCTGCTCTATGATGGTCGGCGGCAATATTTTAAACGTAACCCGTAATATTCCTACTGCAATCGCACTTGAAACCAGCAAAGGTGACTTCGCCCAAGCTATCGCCCTCGGGCTAGTGCTGCTAATCTTGGCCTTGATCCTCAACTTTGCCTTAGGTAGTTTACGCGGCAAAGCCATGCCAAGGAGCCACTAAGCAATGACTAAGGTCAAACTGATCGCCCGTGACGTAGAAATGTCCTTTGGCGCGCGCCTGCTATTCAAAGCCGACGTATTATCGTTCTGCCAAGGAGATGTGATTTATCTGCAAGGCGACAATGGCACAGGCAAATCAACCTTGATGAAAATTCTGGCGGGCTTAATGCCACCAACCAAAGGCCATATTGAGGCTGTCGGTTTTGCCCAAAATGCTTGGTGGCGACGCAATCCATTGTTAGGTAAGGCCGTTTATCTGCACCAACATCCTTATTTGTTCGACGGCACAGTGGAATATAATCTCACCTATGGGCTGAATTTCAGCTCAGAAACAAAAGCCAAGGCGAAACAGCGGATTACTCAAGCAATTGAGATGGCGCAGCTAGGGTCGCTGCTGCAGGCAAGGGCCAGTAATCTCTCTGGCGGCGAAAGACAGCGCCTCGCGATTGCGCGCGCTTGGATCCTACAACCTAAACTATTAATGCTCGATGAACCCACCTCCAATATGGACAAGGATTCCCAAGAGCTAGTATTAAAAATGATCCAACAACTCAAACACGAAGGCACAGGAATGTTACTGAGTAGCCATCAGAATTGCGCGCTAACCGCCATCTGCGAACAACAGTGGCACATAGAAGGTGAGCGCGTGATGACCTCTTATCAACAGCCAGAATCTTTGCCAGCACAGGAGCCTTTGTATGTCATCGCAAATTGATGCCGTTATTCTCGCCGGTGGTATGGCCCGTCGCATGGGTGGCGACGATAAAGGTCTCGTCGAATTAAACGGCGAAGCCATGATTAAGCACACAATAGATAGAATAAAACCTCAGGTTAAGGAGATCCTGATCAACGCAAATCGTAACCAAACACGTTATGCTGAGTTCGGTTTTAAGGTGATAAGTGACGAGCATAGTGGTTTCCTCGGACCTTTAGCGGGTATGATCACCGCTATGGGCCAAACAGATGCAGACTACTTATTGGTAGTACCCTGCGACTGTCCACTCCTGCCACTCGACCTTGTTCCGCGTATGTTGGCAGCAATTGAAGCAGAAAAAGCCGAGATTGCTGTCGCCAGTGACGGTGAGTATGAACAACCCGTTGTTTTACTCTTAAAACCTAGCTTACGTGACTCGATGAAAGCGTTTCTTGAGGCGGGTGAGCGTAAAGTGGACTTTTGGTATATCAAACATCACTTCGTCGTAGCGTCATTCGCCGACCAGCCCAATGCTTTTGTGAATGTAAATACGCCAGAACAAAAACAACGACTAGCGATAAAAATCACCCAATAGCTAAAAAGGCTCCAATAACCCAAATTAGAGGTGCAAATGAGTAACCCCTTCGTCAATCCGCTCGCCATTCCCGTTCTCGGATTTTGTGCCTACAGTGGCACGGGGAAAACCACCTTACTCAAGCAATTGATCCCCGAATTAAATCAACGTGGCCTACGCTTAGCCGTAATCAAACATGCCCACCATAATTTCGACGTAGATATTCCCGGCAAAGACAGTTACGAAATGCGTAAAGCGGGCGCACGACAAATGCTGGTCGCCTCCCATGTACGCTGGGCGCTGATGACAGAAGACGCGCGCGATGGCGATCCTGAGTTAGTCCATTTACTCAAGCAAATCGAAGCCGACAAAGTCGATATCGTCCTCGTCGAAGGCTTTAAAAAGCTCGCATTACCTAAAATTGAATTGCACCGCGCCGCCCACGGCAAACCTTTTATCTACACCCAAGATGAGAATATCCTCGCCATCGCCTGTTGCGATGATACTCAGTTGCCAAACGACGCACTCCCGAGTGAGCTGCGCCGACTCGATCTCAACAATATCAGCCAGATTGCCGATTTTGTGATGGAGTACGCCCAAAACTGGGAAGCGCCACTCCAATACCCCATTTCGGCCGTGGATGCCTGCGCCATAGGCGACAACAAAAACCTCAGCGTCAGCCAAGGTTTAGCGCAGATTTTATCCCATGTATCACCTGTGGCAGAGATTGAAGACATTGAGTTAGATGCCTTAGATAACCGCGTACTGGCCAGCGACAGCATTTCTCCCGTCGACGTGCCACAACAAACTAATTCGGCGATGGATGGCTACGCCTTTGTCTATCAAGACCCAATGCCTACCACCTTAAAATTGGTGGGAGAGGTTCTTGCCGGTCATCAATATTCGGCCACGCTTAAAGTCGGCGAAACCGTGCGTATCATGACGGGCGCAACAGTGCCTGCAGGTGCCGATACTGTGCAGCCCCGAGAGCTTGCCAAGGAAGTCGATGGCATTGTTAGCTTTGAAGGCCGCATTCTTTCTGGCCAACACGTTCGCCTCGCTGGAGAAGATATTGCTCAAGGCCAAGTCGCACTCGCAAAAGCCACTCGCCTAAGCGCCGCCGAACAAGGTTTACTGGCCTCACTCGGGCTCAATCACGTGAGTGTATATCGCCGCCCAACTGTTGCAGTATTCTCCACCGGCGATGAAGTGAGCCAGCCTGGCGAAGTACTCAAAGCTAACTGCATTTATGACTCAAACCGCTTTACCATCAAAGCGATGGCAAAACGTCTCGGTTGTGACGTTATCGATTTAGGCATTATCGAAGATTCCGAAGCCGCCCTTGAAGCAACTCTCGCTAAAGCCGCCGACCTTGCCGATGTCGTCATTAGCTCGGGTGGTGTATCTGTCGGCGATGCGGACTACATCAAAACCGTGCTTGCACGCCTCGGAAAAATTGATTTCTGGCGGATTAGCATGCGTCCGGGTCGGCCACTCGCCTTTGGTAAAATCGGTGATAGCTTATTCTTCGGACTGCCTGGCAACCCTGTGGCCGTCATGGTGTCTTTCCTGCAATTTGTGCAGCCAGCTTTACGAAAATTAGCAGGTGAAGTGAATTGGCAAGCGCAGCTATTCCCTGCAATAAGTGATGAAACTCTACGAAGCCGTCAAGGCCGCACCGAATTTATTCGCGGGATTTATCAGCTTGGTAAAGATGGACGCCTACACGTGAGTAGCACGGGCAACCAAGGTTCTGGGATGTTAAGTTCAATGGTTAAAGGGAATTGCCTCATCATCATAGGGGATGATGCAGAAGCCGTGAATGCAGGTGAAACTGTGTTTATTCAACCCTTTGCGGATCTGCTTTAAGATCCAGTGAGTTTTTATGAGTCTAATTGTGGATTCCTTTGGCCGTAAGGTCGAATATTTACGGCTCTCGGTCACCGACCGCTGCGACTTTCGCTGTGTTTATTGCATGACGGAAGATCCTTGTTTTCTGCCAAAGGACCACGTACTCCACCTCGAAGAATTAGCTTGGATTGCCCAAGCCTTTACCGAGCTTGGTGTGACTAAAATTCGCCTGACCGGCGGTGAGCCCTTAGTTCGCACCGATTGCGACCAGCTAGTGGGTCTGCTTGGCAAACTGCCTGGGCTGACGGATTTATCCATGACCACTAATGGTTCAAGGCTGACAAAATTCGCTAAACCCATGTTTGATGCAGGATTAAAGCGCCTCAATATCAGCCTAGATACCTTAAACCCCACACTGTTTACTCAGCTAACGCGTAACGGCAAATTAGACAGAGTCATAGATGGTATTGATGCGGCTATTGCGGCGGGATTTGAACGTATCAAGATTAATGCGGTGATTTTAAAACAGCAGAACGATAATGAAGTTATTGATTTAGTTGATTTCTGCCGTGGCCGTAACTTAGACATCGCCTTTATCGAAGAAATGCCACTTGGCGAAATGGATGAGCGGAAACGCGCCCGTCATTGCAGCAGCGATGAAGTAAAAGCCATCATCAATAGTCACTATCCGCTACAGCTTTCCAACAAACGTACCGGCGGCCCAGCACGTTATTACACTATGGCTGACAGCCCAATCCATATCGGCTTTATCTCGCCCCACAGCCACAACTTCTGCCACGAATGTAATCGCGTGCGCGTCACAGTCGAAGGCCAATTATTGCTGTGTTTAGGCAATGAACATGCCGTTGATCTCAAAAGCATAGTCCGGGAATTTCCGGCTGATATTGAAAGATTAAAAGTCGCTATTCTCGCGGGAATTAATCTCAAGCCTAAGCAACACGACTTTGGCAATAATGAGGTACAAATCCTACGCTTTATGAACGCCACTGGCGGTTAAGCATCACCACTCCATCGCTTAAGGGCTAGCATCTCAATTTGGCCGTGATAAACTCGAAGCATCACCCCATACTTAGCGTTACACATTTCTATGGCATTAACTCGTAAGCAATGGAATAACATCATCATAGTCGCCTGCGCCTTTATGGTCGCCGTGCTGACTTTTATGGATAACAATACCAATAATGTTCCGAGTGATGCTCAGCGACTGTTTGACGATAATGCACCGCTTTCACAGCTGCAACTCGACGGGTTATGGCTGCACAAGCAAGCATCACAATGGGAGTGCGACACTAAAGTCCTCAACTGTGATGAATGGGCAAAGGCGTGGCAAACCATACGGGTATCCCCCTTAACCGCCGCGCCAGAAACCACAGATAATCCACAAGAATTAGTCATCCAGATTGCAGATATCCGCGATGCTCAACTGTGGATCTATTTTCCCAATGAAGGCGCCTTAAAGTCTCCCGCAGGTAATTGGTATTTAGTACCACCGAGTTTAAGAGCTAAACTGCAACCGATCCTCGATGCGAAACCCGCAACTTAATGTCACCCAATTTTACTTAAGATAAGAAAGAATCCATGCCGGAATTACCAGAAGTTGAAGTCACCCGTCAGGGTATTGCCCCCTACCTTGTCGAGCAAACCGTAATAGATCTTGTGATCCGCAATGGCTCTTTGCGCTGGCCTGTGCCTGACATCGCCAAACAGATTATCGGTCAAGTTATACGCCAAGTGCGACGCCGTGCTAAGTATCTGTTAATCGACACTGATGCGGGCACTAGCATAGTGCATTTAGGCATGTCGGGGAGTTTACGGATTTTGCCCCACGATACCCCAGTGGAAAAGCATGACCATATCGACTTAGTGCTCGCCAACGGCCGCATTTTACGTTTTAACGATCCAAGACGATTCGGTGCTTGGCTATGGTGTGAACTCCCAGAAGAAGCGCATCCATTACTTGCCAAACTGGGGCCAGAGCCACTGACTAATGCTTTTAATGTCAAACAATTAGCAGCAGCTTTAACGGGCAAGAAAAAAGCGATCAAACTCTGTCTGATGGATAATCATATCGTAGTGGGAGTGGGCAACATTTACGCCAATGAAGCCCTGTTTGCGGCGGGCATTCATCCAGAGGCCGAAGCAGGTAAAATAGATATAGAGCGTTTGACCGTTTTAGTTGCCGAAGTGAAGCAAATCTTAGCCCACGCCATTAAGCAAGGCGGCACTACGCTCAAAGACTTTACCAATGCCGATGGCAAGCCGGGCTACTTCGCCCAAAAACTGCATGTCTACGGTCGCGGCGGTGAAACCTGCACCAGCTGCGGTAACCTACTGAGTGAGATCCGTTTAGGCCAGCGCACCACAGTATTCTGTGGCATTTGCCAGACACGCTAACTATCACTCGCTAATAGCCGTAAAAATGCCTGCAATTGCAGGCATTTTATTCATTATATTGGTTACTCTTTTAACCAGCGCCCAGGATGATCGGTAAAGTAACGATATTCGCGTTTAGGCTTTTCGCACTGCGGCTTTAGCTCAGTGGCAGATAACAAAATCCACTCATCACGATGGGCCATTCCCATGCTCTTGCCGCCTTTAATATCGAAACAACTCAGCTCAGCCCCGCTCGGCACTAATAAATAACGTTGTTTATTTTCCTGCATCCATTGCCATGCATTACGCTCTTGTTCCTCAACCGAAGCAAGATAACTAAAGTGCGTCACACTCATGGGAGAGAACAAAATAAACTGCTCTTTAAAGTTCACTAGGCCTAGCTCAGCGTCTTCGCCAATCACCTCCGCCGTATGCAGCATCAAGCTTCTAGGAGTGCGCATTTCATCGAGCATAGAATACCCCCAAGTACTGATCAGCACCCAGCCTAAGGCAGAGACAATCCCCATCTTAACGAGAGCAAACTGTTTACGGGCGAGCCAAAGCAGCAGGAACCAGAGCAGACCAAGCAGGATAAATAGGTAGCCAATACCCGTTAAATCATCGGTATAGTCGGCAAGGGCTTTGACTAATGCGGGATGGTGAATAAGCGCAAGCACACCCGCCAGCAAGACCACTCCACCTAAAAACCACAGTAATCCGCTGACGAGTTTTTCAAACCACACTTTAGGCGCAACACCCGTTAACACCGCTGAGGCCGCCAGCGCCAACATAGGCAAAGCCGGCAGAATATACACATTACGCTTACCCGGACTGATGCTGAAAAACAACACAACCAGTGCCACCCATATCAACAACATTGCAATAGTAGGATCGGCCTTCACCTTCTGCACCCATTGTTTCCAGTAAGCAACCACCAGCAGCGAAATAGGGAACCACATCCAAGGAATGACACTTAAGACAAAGAAATACCAAGGCTTAATATGATGCCAAGCGTTGACATAACGCTCACCGGTTTGCTTAAACAAGATGTTGTTTTGATAAGCAACAAGTTCGGGCGTGCCATGGGTTTGCACTGTCAGCACCATGGGCACCAACCAGCAGGCAATCACGGCAAGCATAGCCAAAGGCCCAGCAAGACATAACCAAGTTAAACGACCTTGAAAACGGCTTTTGTCTTTAACTGCATAAATACCAATAGGGATCAGCATTAATAAAGGCAAAAAGCCGACGCCCTTAGTAATCACCCCTAGCCCCATAAATGCCCAGCCAACAAAATACCAACGCCAATGGGGACCGAGCATAAAGTGGCGGATCAAGCCGTAGCATCCCACAGTGATCCAACACATCACCATGGCATCGATCTGGGCATTTTTAGCCTGCATTAAAAACTGCGGCACAATTAACAGTAACAGGGCGGCATTGCGGCCAACACGTACATTCCACAATCTGGCGCCAAGATCGTAAACCAGGAACACAGTCAGCAGGCCGCACAAGGCGTTAGGGAGGAGGAAAGCGAGCTTAAGGGAACCCGTCAGCTGGTAAAATAGCGCGATAGCCCACATGAATACCGGCGGTTTATCAGGGTAGTACTCGCCGCCACGGGTAGGAAATAACCATTGCCCCGAAGACACCATTTCCCGTGCGACTTCCACAAACCGCGGCTCATCTGCAGGCCAAGGGGATCTAAAACCCACTCCTACCAGCAAAACCAGCAAGCTTATCAAGAGCAAAGGCCAGAGTACTTGGTAGTAATCCTGACGATTGAAACGGCGACTAAGAGCTTCCATCCTGAATCCTTATGCTTCGGTTTCCAATTCATCAACCTGTTTACGCAGGCTAGAACGGTACAAATACGCGCCAATCACGCTTGATAGGATAAATAATCCGATACTGATCCCTAGCTGATGATGATCCGATAAACCTATACCCGCGCCCGCAAAGCTAAAAATCAACATCTGCGGCAAATAGCCTAATACGCTGCCCAGCATAAAGCCACGCGCAGGAACATGAGTTGCACCAGCAAATAGATTGGTGAGTAAATTACTGCCGACGGGCAGTAAGCGTATCATCAGCACTTTCAACCAGGTTTTGTCGCTGATAAGAGCTTCAAACTTTTGCAACCTACGGCCAAAGCGGCGCTGTAAACTGCTGCGGATAGTTAATCTCGCCACATAAAAGGCCGATACACAGCCCAGTAAGGCAGCTAGAGTCGAAAACAGCCCACCATAGATGCCACCCAAAGCAAAACCAAAAACAAACGCGATGACTTGTCTTGGACCACCCACAGCGGTAAACAAGGCTCCAATAGCTAACAACACTAAAAATGCAAACCTGCCTTTATCAGCAATAAAATGCGCGACCCAGTTGCTATCAGTAACGTGCTCGAATAATCCCTGTTGGGCGGCAAGCATCAATACCAGCAAAATACATACGATAAATATCGCCTTATAGAGTCGCTTCATCTTAGTCGCGCCAGCTCGATTCACTGCGTGCAATCTTGGCGACTTTGGCTCTGCGCCCAAGCCAGATCACGCCCATAATATCGACGATACCAACCCAGACACGATTCCAAGCCGTGTACTTAGAGATACCCACTTGACGATCCCTATGATTCACCACCGAAATAAAAATCTCACCGTCCATACGCCGCACTAAAGCAGGAATATACCTGTGCATATGGTCGAAATAGGGCAAGCGAAGGAAGGTTTCACGGGGAATTAACTTAAGGCCGCAGCCCGTATCAGGCACGCCATCGTGCAGAAGCGCATCGCGAACTTTATTCGCAAAGCGAGACTGGAATCGCTTCCAGGCCGTATCTTTACGATTTTTACGGTAGCCCGCAATACAGAAGTGCTCGGCTTGGATCTGAGGCAACTGGGCAAACATGGCCGGAATATCGGCGGGATCATTTTGACCATCGGCATCTAAGGTCACAATATATTTGCCGCGCGCATGTAAAACGCCAGTCGAAATGGCGGTACTCTGCCCTGTGCTACGCTCATGGCGAATCGCTTTCGCATCACATTGCTGTTCAGCTGCGGTACGCATCACTTCACCAAAGGTATCGTCTTGGCTGCCATCATCTACGACAAGGATTTCAAACTCAGTCAAACCTTGGAGGGCTTGGCATATCTCTTCCATCAGGGGGCCAATATTGCCCACCTCATCTTTAGCGGGGATCACAATAGAGATCAATTCAACGCTCCACAACTTTATGACAAAAAATACGGTAGCACATAATTATTGCAAAATTAAAATCTGGAAAAATAGGGATGATTGGCAAAAAAAACACTAATTCAGAATTATAAACTGGCCAAACAATAAAGAAACAGCACTTAATTTGGAACTGTGGATTTCATAGTATGGACATATTTATCGATAAAATAAGTGTTAGTTTATTAAGCAAAACGCATAACCTTAAAATAATCTATGAATATTGTTGTTGTGGGGATGGGCTATGTGGGCCTATCAAATGCCGTCTTATTGGCGCAGCAAAACCAAGTCACTGCAATTGATTTAGTTCCTGAACGTGTCAAGCAAGTTAACGAGCGTAAATCCACTGTGGTCGATGAATTAATCGAAGACTATCTGCAAAACAAACCGTTGAATTTAACTGCAACAATGGAAAATGTGGCCTTTCAATCGGCTGACTTTGTGATTATTGCGACTCCAACAGACTACGATCCTCAGACTAATTATTTTAATACCCATTCGGTTGAAAGCGTCATTCGTGATGTACTCGCTGTTAATCCTGATACGACGATTATCATCAAATCGACTGTCCCCGTCGGCTATACCGCAGCATTAAGGCACAAGTTTAAGAGCGACAACATACTCTTTTCTCCAGAGTTTTTACGCGAAGGTAAAGCCTTGTATGACAACCTTCATCCCTCACGGATCGTCGTCGGTGAACGCTCGGCGCGTGCCCAAGTCTTTGCAGACCTTTTAGCCAAGGCGGCAATCAAGCAAGATATTCCTATTTTGCTGACCGATAGCACCGAAGCTGAAGCGATTAAGTTATTTGCTAATACATTTCTCGCCATGCGGGTCGCCTACTTTAACGAGCTCGATACCTATGCAGAGAGTCGAGGATTAAATACTCGCCAGATTATTGAGGGGGTTAGCCTCGATCCGCGTATTGGTGATTATTACAACAATCCTTCTTTTGGCTATGGCGGGTACTGTCTTCCGAAAGACACTAAGCAATTACTGGCTAACTACAATGATGTCCCAAACAATTTAATCAGTGCCATTGTCGACTCAAACACCACACGTAAAGACTTTATCGCCGACGCTATTATCCGTAAGCAGCCAAAATGTGTAGGAATTTATCGTTTGATCATGAAAGCCGATTCAGACAATTTCCGCGCCTCAGCAGTGCAAGGCGTGATGAAGCGCATTAAAGCGAAAGGCATTGAAGTCGTCGTGTTTGAGCCTGTACTTAAAGAAGATTATTTTTTCAAATCTCGCGTGATGAGAGACTTAACTGAATTTAAGTCACTATGTGATGTGATCGTCTCCAACCGTATGGTTGATGAACTCAATGATGTTGCGGATAAAGTCTATACCCGAGATCTATTTCACCATGATTAATACACTTTAAATAAAGGTCATAAATGAAATACTTAGTCACAGGCGCTGCGGGTTTTATCGGCGCCAAAGTCAGTGAACGCCTTTGCTTGCTTGGCCATGAAGTTATCGGCATTGATAACCTCAATGACTATTACGACGTCAATCTCAAATTGGCACGTTTAGACCTTTTACAAACTTTAGATAATTTCCATTTTATTAAACTCGATCTCGCAGACAGAGAAGGTATTGCTGCGCTTTTTGCGCGGCATGCATTTCAACGTGTTATCCACCTTGCGGCTCAAGCTGGAGTACGTTACTCGCTCGACAATCCGTTAGCCTATGCCGACAGTAATTTAATTGGCCATCTCACTATTTTAGAAGGATGTCGCCACCATAAAATTGAGCATCTCGTGTATGCCTCATCTTCGTCTGTATATGGGTTAAATCAGAAAATGCCCTTCTCCACTGAAGACAGCATAGATCATCCCATTTCACTCTATGCCGCCACGAAGAAAGCCAATGAGTTGATGTCGCACACTTACTCACATTTATATCAATTACCGACGACAGGTCTGCGCTTTTTTACCGTCTACGGCCCTTGGGGCCGTCCCGATATGGCTTTATTTAAATTCACCAAAGCCATACTAGCAGGTGAAGTGATCGATGTGTATAACCATGGCGACCTCAGTCGAGACTTTACCTATATTGATGATATTGTTGAGGGAATCATTCGGGTACAAGCCAAACCACCTCGCCCAAATACGGACTGGACAGTAGAAGCTGGCACGCCGGCCACCAGCAGCGCACCATATCGCGTCTTTAATATTGGCAATGGTAGCCCAGTGCAGTTACTCGACTTTATTACAGCGCTAGAAGATGCCTTAGGCATTAAAGCGAACAAGAACCTGCTACCGATGCAGCCGGGCGATGTGCATTCGACATGGGCCGACACAAGTGACCTATTTGATGCCGTTGGCTATAAGCCATTGATGGATATTAATACTGGGGTCGCACAATTTGTGGACTGGTATCGCCAGTTCTATAACAAATAAGTTAGCGCCCAAAAGCCAAACAAAAAGGCCTGCAAGAATGCAGGCCTTTGCTTTAGTCATGAATGTTAGAAGCGATACTCAAAACTACTGAAGAGCGTGGCATTAGTATCATTTTCTTGAACATCAAATTCCGATCTCGATACCGTTCCACCTAAGCTCCACATGCCTTTCCATACAGGCATACGGTAAGAAAGCTCAAGCATCAACAAATCTTCCTTCGGTGGTTGTGGCGCCCAAGTGCTCGCCACATTAGTGCCATCTTTATTCAACTTCGCATAACGCAATAAAGAGGTAAAACCTCGGCTGTTACTAAACTGGCCGACTAATCCCACCACAAACGTTTGAGCATCGCTATCATAGGTTGAGCCTAAAGCACGGCCATAATAACGAGAACCACTTAGATAGACAGGATCTTCATAGAAACAATTGGCACTATCGCCATCG
This sequence comes from Shewanella sp. SW24, assembly GCF_025653395.1. Taxonomy (NCBI): domain Bacteria; kingdom Pseudomonadati; phylum Pseudomonadota; class Gammaproteobacteria; order Alteromonadales; family Shewanellaceae; genus Shewanella; species Shewanella sp. SW24. The sequence goes on along the minus strand of NZ_JAKKSH010000023.1, from coordinate 32,680 downwards.
CATTTTACATAGGTATCTGAATATTCCATAAACAGCTTAAACTGCTTACCCGATGTGCCAAAATGGGTATCAATCCCCCAAAGTGAGCCGCAGTCACTACCATTCTCACAACTATGTTCGAGATATAATCCCACAGGAATATCCTGCAAAGAGCTGGTATAGCGCATATCGATACTTTGGGTTCTATGGCCTGCATCGCGGCGCTCATCTGGCGTGCAATTACTTGTACCATCGAGGCAAACTGAATTACTGGCAACCGAATCCCACCAAGAATTGAAGTTACAATCTTGGCCCTCTCCGCAAAACAATGTCGACCACGACAGACCCACTTCTAGCTGCTTAATCGGTCTTGCACTTAAGCGCATATCCCACTCAGCCGTTTTAGGCACAGCACGATCAACTTCCGTTAAGCTAAATCCGGTTTTAAAGGTCCAAGGGCCAATCCAAGATAACCAAGGTGTTTCAAAAGCCGCGGCATTGTTACGGCTCAAGGTTAACGATGACATAGGGCGGGCATTATTAGAACGATGTAGAGCCGAGTCAAACCCCGGTCCCCACCACTGCTCAACCGCGCCTAAGGTTGCGATCCAATTGCCAAAAATGATGGCAAAATAAGACTCATCAAGGCGGAAGTTTTTATTATCTTGCGGATCATAGGTTTCTGCCACAGTCGCCTTATAAGCAACACGCGATCCTAAATACTCGTAGGAGCCCAGCACTTCACCTTTCTCGCGATAGTCAGAACCATAATGTTGAAAGCGAGCAGGATCAGATGCTGCCGATACTTTTATCCGTGCATTACCACGATTATCGACAGCATTTTGATAATAAAAATTAACCCGTGCAAAGGCTTGTACTAAAGAGGGAGAAAGCAGCTCTGGCTCAATTTTCGCTAAATCACCACCAATGCCTGACCACATCAATGGATAAGTATTCACTGGCACAGTGATCACACCCGCATCAGCAAGTGCTTGAATGTCAGCTCTAAGATATATATCAGAGGCATCGACCCAAGGTGCAGCAGCAAGCATTGAAGAAAAAAATATGCCAGAGGCAATGCTAGTAGCAAGGATCGTGGGGGAAAAAAAAGCCTTCATAACATCCTTTTAAGTATCATCACAAGGCAAAAATGCCTCAAAGTTAACACAAAACTCCTACGTAAAAACTATCTAGTTCGCAGGTAAAATCTAAGGTTTAACCAACTTAAGCTTTGCCGCCAATGCAGCCGTTACTTCAGGGTGAACAAACTGGCTCACATCGCCACCATGCAAAGCGACTTCCTTTACTAAGGTTGAAGAGATAAATGAGTTTTCCTCGGCAGGCGTTAAAAACACGCTTTCCAGATCAGGGCTCAATCTGCGATTCATATTTGCTAATTGGAATTCATATTCAAAGTCGGATACCGCGCGTAACCCACGCACAAGTACACTGGCCTTTTGCTCCTTGGCAAAATCCACTAGCAACCCAGAAAACCCCACCACCTCGACATTATCCAAATGAGCAGTTACCCGATTGACCAATTCAACTCGCTCTTCAAGGGTAAATCTAGGCTGCTTGGAAGGGTTAGCCGCAATGCCAATCACCACATGTTTAAACAGTTTAGCCGCACGCTCAATCAAGTCGGCATGACCATTGGTGATAGGATCGAAAGTTCCTGGGTAAATTGCTCTTGTATGCACTTTGCTGACTCAACTCACATGGATGCCAAAAATCATTGCTCGCCAGTCTACTCGTTTTAGCCAAGCGAGTGAATAATCGCAGCAAAAACGACTTTAAATACCGATAAAAAACTTAAAAATAAGCAAGAACGCTATTGATTAAGCCCATGTAAAGGCACGAACAGGTATAATGTTGCACGAAATTAAAACCGACCACATACAATGTTGATCCCCTATTTAACGATATACACTGAGCAGTGTTAGGTTTAAAAACGACGTTTGAAGACACGCAGAAGAGCATATATGAAGAAAATCGCGATTTTTTGCCATAACTTTTTCTCCAACGGCACAGTGAAAGTCGCCTTGTCGCAGGCAGAAGTGTTACAGGAAGCAGGACAAGATGTGCATTTGTTTGTGTTTCACAGGGAAGGCGATTTTATACCTCCGCAAAATGTGACCATTCATTATCTGTTTGAAGCGGGTCAAAAACCTTCGCTACAGGAGCAGATACAACAACTCAAAGCTAAAGTGAGCGCCGCCGAAAAAACGGGTAAGTTTTCACTCTTTCTCAGTAATTCAACTGACTGCGATGTTGTTGTTTCCGGCTGTCATTTCGATCCTTGCTACTACTTCTGTCATTGTGCGTTAAAACAAGAGTTATTGATGGAGTTAAAACGCGGTCCAGTACACTTCTGGCGCAGATGGAAAAAAGCCAAGGCCCTGATCGGCAAAAAAATCATCACAGTCTCAAATGGTATTGCCGACGAACTCAGAGCCACTTCTTGGTTAAAACCCCAGAGCGTGCAAACCATCTACAACCCTTTTCGCTTAGAAGAAATAAAAATTAAGACTCAAGAAGTTATCGCCGAAATTCCCAATGAGCCTTATATGATCCATGTGGGTAGAGTCACTCGTCAAAAGCGCCATGACATTCTCTTCAAAGCATTGAGGGATATGCCGACAGCACCTAAACTCGTGCTTCTCTGTAATCGACCAAATAAAGCGCGTAAATTAGCCAAAAAATACGGTGTTGAGCACCGAATTATCACACCCGGTTTTCAACATAATCCCTATGCTTGGATTGCCAACGCAGAATTAATGCTACTGAGCTCAGATTTTGAAGGCTTGCCAACGGTAGTCATTGAGTCATTGGCCTGTGGCACCCCCGTCGTAAGCACTGACTGCCCTCACGGCCCGAATGAAATCCTTACCGGACATTTAGCTAAATATTTGGTTCCCGTTCGCCAACCTGCATTGTTGGCACAAAAGGCTCTGGAATGTCTGGCATCGCCTCCATCGCTTGAAGACCTTGCTATTCTTAAAGCCGTAGATAGTCAAAGTATTGCTCTACAGTATATTAAATTGGGTAAGGATTAAACCAAACGATTACTTCCTAACGAACCTGAAATGCATATAAAAAGAGAACAAAAAGCCACGAACTTAACGTTTGTATAGGACTATGAATCGCGAAAAACTTTGGTATTAAAGGAATCGTAGTTGTGTGTAGTGGTATTGTGAATTTTAGGGGGGCATTACTTATACATTTCAGCCTAAAAATCACGTTATTAAAGTCATGAGACTAGAAAAACCAATACCAATGTAGACTTGAAGCTAACTAAATAACTGATCCTAATAGTACTACATTTTGCCAAAAACTTTGCAGTGTAAAGCGTTACCACAATCGGGTAGCAGAGCCTTATATTGCAATACTTAGATCACGATACAAACTCAATACTACTTGTAGAAACTGCATGAGTGCCGTGAACTACTATACGACAGCTATTAAGATTGATTTTATTGTAGCTAAACTGTTTTCATTAGCTTTTTATACGCTATGTACAGATAAATACGATGCCCACGCCATGTTAATAAACCTTTAGCATCTAGATCTCTTAACTCTTCAGCAAAAGCTTGTAACATAACAACTCTCTGGTCTTGATCTGCTTGCATACACTTTTTAAATTGATTACTTAAAAGAGGCCGCAGTAAATTGTGTCTTATATGCTTTAATTCTTTGCTAATCATATTTTTTTTATAAGAGTTATAGATTGAATTTATTGCTATATGATAGTCTTTAATAAGTTTTAAAGTGGGCCTCTGCTGTGTTATTGACTCTTCAAACTTTGTATACAAATATAATTCAGCTGGAATGACTACCGTTTTTGGACGTTTTTCCATAATAGAAAAGCTGTATGAAATATCTTCATAATGCACTCCAGGAATAAAACGCTCATCTTCAACCAGCTCTTTCTTATAAAGTTTATTCCATACAACAGAACCTATTTTATTAGGCCGCTTATTCTTATGATATAATGGCTCATTCACTATAATCACATCTATTTTTTCAATATCAAATAATTTATCTGGCTTCTCAAAACCATCAGAGTAAACACTTTGCCATACGACTAAATCAGCTTGTTTTTTTTCAGCCCAAAAGAGAGCTATTTCTAATGTTTGCGGCTGTATGGCATCATCAGAATCGACAAAACATATATAATTACCTCTAGCAAAATCCAAACCAGTATTACGTGCAACAGACAAGCCTTGATTAACTTGGTTTATTACTTTTATCCTATTATCATTTTTTTCATACTCAGCTAAAATAACGCCACAATTATCTGGCGAACCATCATTGACACAAATAATCTCAAAATCACTATATGTTTGAGCTAACACACTATCCAAACACCTTGCCAAAAACCTCTCAACCTTATAGACAGGAATAATAATAGATATTATAGGTTGCATTTTTGTTACTGCCATTTTTATTTAACATCCTAATATACTTTTGTTTCAACGACAGACTAGACAATCAAATACTATAAAAATACCCCCCACATTTAGAATATCATATAATAACAGAAAATATTCTGTACTTATGATGAACATCGGAATTTGAGCTCAAAAATATCAACGTTAGAAAACACTGAATCCAAGTGTTTAGCTCAAGAACTTCCAATAACCTAGCTTGCGCCGCATCTTAAAATGGCGCAACAAGTTCAATGGTTTAGGTTTTAGCCAATCAGTGCCTTTATCAATCAAAGCATCTGTTGCGGCTAAAACTCGCTGGCTAGATTGACCATCGCCCGTAGGGTGAATTTGATTGCAATAATCATGGATGTGCACCATCAAATCATCAGGACGACTCAGTGCTCGCGTTAATGCAGATTCAATATCCTCAACCCGACTGATATCGATTAAATGATCTTTCGGTGACTGATTTTTAAAGGTCACCACTGGTTTTCGCTGCATTAAAAACATCAACAGAATCGATGAAGTGTCACACAACATCACATCCCCCGCCTGCAGCAAAGGGATCACATTATCAGTTTCAACAAACTGTAAATTCTCGTTTTCTAAAGCCTTGTACTGCTCAACAATTTTAGGGTTCATCTTTGGATGAAATTGCACTAACCAGCGCCATTGGCTCTTTTGCGACAGGGCTTTAATCTGCTCAAATACCACAGGTGCGCAGGTCAAACTTGGGGAAAATGTTGAGCAAAAGAGTACTACTGGCCTTGGGTCATCAGCTTTGATATAGGGATTATCTTTATTCTCAAGAAATAGGGGGTCGAGCGCAGGCCATCCCGTTTCAACTACAGTAAAAGTACCAAACTTTTTCTCTAGTTTCAGAAAGGGCAGAGTCGTCGCAGGGCCTTGGGTACAATACAAATCAAAACAATCTCTGATTTCGAAGTGATCTTCTCGGCCCTTATGATTCATTTTCCCCGCATTAAATCCATGGAATACGCCCACTTTAACCCCAGGAATAAAACGAGGGACAACGTTCCCTGGGACGAATACCGCATCTGGTTTCCACGCTTTCACAGCATCGATGCTCTGCAAGCGCAGTTCATCGGTTTTTAAAAACTTAGGATCGACCTCATTTCCCTCTAAGAACCAGCTAATCTCATCACCTCTTTCCAAAATGACTTGTTGAAGTGGCCTTAACATCGCATAGGAATAGTTTTGCGCTATGTAAAATAAATAACGTCTTTTGGCTTGTTTGGCTTCTTCCACAAGCATGCTCCTAAAACACAAACGAATAAATTATTTTGCCAACGCTAAATATTGTTCGGCAATTAAGGTCGCATCGACTTTGGCCAAAATCTCAACCTGCTCGAGGGATGGCGGCAAGCGAACAACCTCGTCTATCATTTTAGCTAACGCTTTGGGATCACGACGCGGCACGAGATAAGGCACTAAATTACCCGTTAAAATCTCACTGGGTCCATGTGGGCAATCAGTGCTCACAACAGGAGTCCCACAAGCTAAAGATTCAATCAAGACTGTCGGTAAACCTTCAAAATCAGAGCTGAGCACTAATGCCTTAGCCTGCTTAATCCATGGAAAAGGATTACTTTGAAAACCGGGAATAATTAATCGCTTTTCAATACCAAACTTTTTCGCTGCTTTTATCGCTTTTTTGTGGTTATGACACAAGAGCACGACAGGAAGTTGATTTTGCGTGAGTTTGAGGGCTTCAAACAACACATCATGGCGCTTTTGCTTAGCAAAGCGACCGACATGAATAAGATAATCTCCCTGAGGGATTTGCGGATTATCTTGCTGTGATTGAGATGTGATTTCGTTAAATTCAAATGGATTATAGATAGTTTGCATAGATGCTGGATGCAAACGACCTTTATCTTTAATCTCCTTTGCTATGCCATTTGAGACAGTAATCAAATGCTGGCCATTGAGCGCTTTTTTGGATTTTAGCTTCTTGAAATAAGCAAACGGTCCCAGTTTAAATTGGCGGCTCAACTCTTCTTCTACAGAAGAATGGACTATGACATAAAGCGGTGAAACACCAGTTTTGGTCATCATTGAATTGGTTTTATCTAAATTTGATAAAAACAAATCAAACTTGCCCACTTGAGATTCAATTTCCGCGATTTTTGCGCTGAGTTTGTTAACCGAAGCATTCAATCGCCCAAAATGGTCGAAATCTTTATCCTTAGGGACAAAACATTGATGAATGGGTAAGTCATCTGGGATTTCATAATAGCGATTATCTTCCATGACTAAAAAATGCGGCTCATGCCCTAAGCGAATAAATTGCTTGGCTAAGGTAATCATGACCTTTTCGGCTCCGCCACCCGCTAAACTGTCAATGGCAATGGCTATCCGCATGATTTATCTCCTAAACGATATTCTGAATACCCACCGCTAATGCAGCGATATTTCAAGAGTGCTGAACAAGAATGCACGATACTAACAAGCCTTAACTGAGTGTCTGCTGAACCACTAACTCAAACTTCTCAATCACAGCTTCAACACTGATCAAAGCCATCAAATGCTCGCCTTTGGCTCGAGTTCCCCACTTAACTTCGCCACTATGTTGGGATGCTATCGCCTCATCATAGGCGCTCGCCACATATTGCTGCGATAAATACGGACCTGTGCGTCCAGGATTGGAATGGGCATATAAACCAATGACAGGGGTACCTTGGGTAACCGCCATATGCGCAGGGCCAGTATCCGGAGCTAACACTAATCTTGCGCGTTTTAGCAGCGCCAATAATTGAGTCAGACTGGTTTTGCCCACTAAATTATCGATTTTAGAAGGACACGCCTGCAAAATTTGCTCGGCTAAATCCTTCTCAAGCTGAGTTGGGCCACCGCAAAGCATGACTCTAAATCCTTTCGCAATCGCATGGCTCGCAACGGCGGCATAACGCTCTGGTAACCAGTTACGTTCTGCCTTACTGGCTGCAGCGCAAATGATAAAGACTTTTTCATTGTCTTTAATCTGCGTCTGGGCAAATTCAGTATCCGCAATTGGCACAGGAATATGCCATTGAGGAGTGAGATCGTTAACGCCAATCGCCTTAGCGAATCCCATAAATCCTTCGAGCACATGGGGCTTGGCCAAGGGCTCAACCCTGTGATTTGTCACTAGCCACTGACCTTCTTTAGCGCGGGCACGATCAAAGCCTATGCGCACCTTTGCCGAAATGGCTAATGAAGCCAAGGTAGCACGCAGCGCAACCTGCATATGCAGCAGCACGTCAAAATGTCGGCCTTTTAAGGCCTTACGCAAATTAAAATAGCTGCGCCATCCTTGAGATTTATCGAAAATAACAAACTCAATGCCGGGTAAATGCTTCAACAATTGATATTCGAGTTTACCGATCACCCATGTGATTTTGAGCTCGGGGTATTGCCGCTGAATCGCCTGCACCATAGCCACGGCATGACAGACGTCACCGATAGCGGATAAGCGAAGCAAACAAAGAGAATTCATGGTATTGGGATTTAAACTCATTGGGATTGAAGCTAAAAGCTCTTAAGGTTATTTGGCGCAAGCTAAGGATCTTAATGTAGAATGGCCCTAGGTGCCACGCTTAAGTCAACAAATCTCCGATGAATGCTCAGATACAGCTCATAAAAACCGCCCAAGGTCACATGGCAGTTTGCCAAGATACGCCAACATATATCGATCCCGCGTGGTTCTCGGTGGATTTTTGGCGGGCTAAAAATGCTGTCGTCGGTTCATCCAAAGGCCGCTACACCACTTGGTTTGTGGCATTTGAGCACAGTCATTGGGTATTGCGTCATTATTGGCGTGGCGGCTTAATGGAGAAATTCAGCAAAGATGCTTACGTTTATACTGGCCTCGAAAATACCCGCGCCATGGGTGAGTTACGCTTATTAGACATTTTGTATCGCGAAGATTTTGCTGTACCTAAACCGATTGCCGCCAACATAGTGCGTGATGGATTATTTTACCGCGCCGATATCATTATCGAACGGGTCGAAGGCGCCGAAGATTTAGTCGCTAAACTCGGCAAAGGGGTCATGAGCACTGAGCAATGGCAAGCGTTGGGAGCAACTATCGCCCAATTCCACCAGCGCGGTGTGTACCACGCCGACCTCAATGCCAAGAATATTCTGTTCCAGCCCGCACAAACTGAACCCTTAACGCCAGAGCGGTTTTATCTTATCGATTTCGACCGTGGTGAGTTAAAAACACCGAGCCCGCAATGGCAGCAATCGAATCTAGACAGACTTTTACGTTCCTTTAATAAAGAACAAGGCAAGCTACCAAACCTTGCCTTCACCGCTGATAACTGGTCATCACTGATACAGGGCTACCAAACGGCGATGCAAAGCGCCTGAACCACTAAACAAATTATCCAGTTAAATTAAGCGGTTATTAAAGATTGCGCGAGAAGAAATTGTCGCTGTAAGGCACCACGATTAGCCTTAACCACAGCCAATCCCGCGTTCACCGCCTGCAGGCGTAACTCAGGTTTAGCAAAATACTCAATCAAGTTAGCGGCAAGTTCATCCGCCGAAGCGACAACCCTTAACCCACCAGCATCCGCCAACATCTGCGTAATTTGAGCAAAATCCCAATGGTTCGGTCCCACCATAACAGGCACGCCCATAGCAACAGGCTCCAAGGGATTATGGCCACCATTATTGATCAGCGTGCCACCGACAAAAGCTTGATCTGCGGCGCCATAAAAGGTCAGAAGTTCACCCATGGTATCGCCGACCAGCACTTGAGTCGTGGCCGCCACAGGAAAATTACCGCTGCGGCGAACAGATTCAAAACCTTGGCTGGCAACAAACTCAGCAACAGCAGAAAACTGCTCAGGATGACGCGGTGCAATAATCAGCAAGGCATCGGGCCACTGAGCCAATAATTGCCTATGGGCGGTGAGCATGGCGTCAAATTCTCCAGGATGCACACTGCCTGCGACCCAAATCGGCGAGGTTTCACGCCCCCAAGTCTGACGCAACAGCTTGGCATTGGCTAAACGCTCAGGCGTAATACTGAGATCAAACTTCAAGCTACCGCATACTGTCACTCTATCTGGCGATACACCTAACTCGATAAAACGCTGCGCTTCTACTCGAGTCTGCACCGCAATAACATCGAGTCGTTGCAACATAGATCGACTGAGTTTAGGACGCTTAGCATATTGCGCCGCCGACTTGGCCGACAGACGTGCATTGGCCAACATCAAGCGCACACCTCGCTTGGCCGCTAAGGCAACCAAGTTAGGCCACAGTTCGGTTTCCATAATGATGCAAGATTTAGGTGAGACTTGGCGCAAGAAACGCCGCACACACCAAGGTAAGTCAAAGGGTAAATAACAATGCTGCACTGAGTCACCAAAGGCTTTACGCACTTCGGCAGACCCTGTTGGGCTGGTTGTGGTAACCGTAATGCTTAACTCAGGGTGTGATTGCATAATCAAACGGATCAATGGGATTGCCGCAAGCGTTTCACCCATAGACACAGAATGGACCAGTACATCCGTCGATTTAAGTCGGGTTAATCCAAAACGTTCCCCCCAACGACCGCGGTAATCAGGGCTTTTAATAGCACGAAATGCTAAATAGACGATTAGCAAAGGGGATAATAAATATAAGATCGTGGAATAGAGAAAACGATTCATTAAAAACGTGCTTATGAGTTTTGCCTGATGAATAGCGGCAATGTTAGCATATGCACCAAATTAGGGATAATTTACCAGCAGTTCGGCGGTCGTTGGTTAGCTTTCTTTGATCAATTATGTGGCGTTCACTAGCAATTTGGATAACTTATGAAAACCCGCGACAAAATAATCTATGCCAGTCTTGAACTGTTCAACGAGCATGGCGAAAGAAACATCACCACCAATCACATTGCCGCTCACTTAAATATGAGTCCCGGGAATCTTTATTACCATTTTCGCAATAAAGAAGACATTATCCGCTGTATTTTCAGTCTCTATGAGAATCATCTCGAATCGGGTTTCCAACCCTATGAAGATAAGCAAGTGGATGTAGAACTGTTAATCGGCTACTTCGATGCTATGTTCTATACCTTGTGGCAATTCCGCTTCATGTACGCCAATCTTGCGGATATTCTCGCTCGCGATGAAGAACTAAAAAAACGCTATTTGCACGCACAGCAGCAAGTCTTAACGCGTTCAAGCCATGTGCTGCATAAACTCACACAAGATGGATTTCTGTGTGTCAATGCTGACAAAATCACGCCACTGGCGGATACCATTAAGATGATCGTCAGCTTTTGGATTGGTTATCAACTCACACAATCCAGCACGTCAACCATTACTAAAGCGACACTTTATGAAGGCGTTTTAAGGGTGCTGATGATTTTCAAAGCCTATGCAACCCCGACTTCCGTTGCGACTTTTACTCGCCTAGAGCAACATTACCACGCGCTAGCGAGTCAAGAATCCCTATAACAACATCCCAAACGCCTATGTTGGGAACTCGCATTCAGTACTAAACTCAAAGCAATTATAGTACTGAGTGCGAACCCGTTTTAGCTCTACAACGCTTAAAAGAATACTCAGTCAAACAGTGGCAAGCTTATGTTGCACATTAGTTTTTATAATGTAAAAACCACTTTAGCCCTAAACTCGTTTATCTTACGAACCTGCATGAAAAAAAGGCTGTAGGCCGATTAGGTTTAGAGTTAGAATGCCGCCACTCCCAAAATCAGAATAAAGTTAACTAAGGAGATATCAGGTGGCCTCTACCTCATTCTACGCACAGATTAATCAACAGCTTGCAGACATCAAAGCCGAAGGCTTATATAAAAGCGAGCGTGTTATTGCCTCACCACAACAGACTGCCATTCAAGTTAATCACCAAGAAGTTGTTAACTTTTGCGCGAATAATTACCTAGGCCTAGCGAATCACCCCGAGCTAATCAAAGCCGCCCAACAGGGTTTAGACAGCCACGGCTTTGGTATGGCATCAGTACGTTTTATTTGCGGTACCCAAGACATACATAAAAAGCTAGAAGCTAGCCTGAGCGAATTCCTCGGCACTGAAGACACCATTCTTTACTCTTCATGTTTTGATGCGAACGCAGGTCTATTCGAAACCTTGTTAGATGCAGAAGACGCGATTATTTCTGATGCGTTAAACCATGCTTCTATCATCGACGGTGTACGTTTATGTAAAGCAAAGCGTTTCCGCTATGCCAACAACGACATGGCCGATTTAGAAACTCAGTTGATCGCCGCGAAAGAAGCAGGCGCCCGTAACATCTTGATCGCCACCGATGGCGTATTCTCGATGGACGGCGTGATTGCTAACCTACAAGGCGTATGTGATTTAGCCGATAAATACGGCGCACTGGTGATGGTCGATGACTCTCACGCGGTAGGCTTTATTGGCGCAAACGGCCGTGGCACGCACGAATATTGCAATGTGATGGACAGAGTCGACATCATCACAGGCACCTTAGGCAAAGCCTTAGGCGGCGCATCGGGCGGTTTCACTTCGGGTAAAAAAGAAGTCATCGACTGGTTACGCCAGCGTTCACGTCCTTACCTGTTCTCTAACTCATTAGCGCCATCAATCGTGACGGCATCTATCCATGTGTTAGAAATGCTCAAATCGGGCCAAGCCCTGCGCGAAGCCGTATGGGAAAACAGCCGTTATTTCCGTGAGCAAATGTCAGCAGCAGGCTTTACCCTAGGCGGCGCCGACCACGCGATTATCCCTGTGATGATTGGTGATGCGAAACTGGCGGGCGACTTTGCTAACCGCTTATTAGCAGAACATATTTATGTTATTGGCTTCTCGTTCCCAGTAGTTCCTAAGGGACAAGCCCGTATCCGTACGCAAATGTCAGCGGCACATACCCGTGAGCAACTCGACAAAGCGATCGCCGCCTTTACCCGTATTGCCAAAGAAATGGGCATTATTTAGGACTTAAGACAATGAAAGCACTAAGCAAGTTAAAAGCCGAAAAAGGTATTTGGTTAGTCGATGCGCCTAAGCCAGTGATGGGCCACAACGATCTGCTGATCAAAATTAAAAAAACTGCGATTTGTGGCACCGACATGCACATCTACAACTGGGACGAATGGTCACAAAAAACCATTCCAGTCCCTATGGTTGTTGGTCATGAATATGTAGGCGAAGTGGTTGATATAGGCCAAGAAGTTCGTGGTTTTAAGATTGGAGACCGAGTGTCTGGCGAAGGTCATATTACCTGTGGCCACTGCCGTAACTGCCGCGCAGGCCGTACCCATTTATGCCGTAACACCTCTGGCGTGGGTGTCAATCGTGAAGGTTCATTTGCGGAATACTTAGTTATCCCTGCCTTTAACGCCTTTAAAATCCCTGATGATATCAGCGATGATTTAGCCTCAATCTTTGACCCCTTTGGTAACGCTGTGCACACAGCATTATCCTTCGATTTAGTCGGTGAAGACGTGTTGATCACCGGCGCAGGTCCCATCGGCATAATGGCGGCAGCAGTATGTCGTCACGTAGGTGCTCGCCATGTGGTGATCACCGACGTCAACGAATACCGCTTAGAACTGGCCCGTAAAATGGGCGCCACGCGCGCTGTGAACGTGTCAAAAGAAAACCTAAAAGACGTGATGAAAGAACTGGGCATGACCGAAGGTTTCGACGTTGGATTAGAAATGTCTGGCGTACCATCGGCCTTCCACGCCATGTTAGATACCATGAACCACGGCGGCAAAGTCGCGATGCTCGGTATTCCAAGTGGTGAAATGGCCATCGACTGGAGCAAAGTGATCTTCAAAGGTTTGGTCATTAAAGGCATCTACGGCCGTGAAATGTTCGAAACTTGGTACAAGATGGCCAGTCTTATCCAATCAGGCTTAGATATTTCACCTATCATCACTCACCACTTCAAGATTGATGATTTCCAACAAGGTTTCGACGCTATGGGCTCGGGCCAATCGGGTAAAGTGATCCTCAGCTGGGATTAATCCTCCAGAGCATTACCTAGATAGGGGCTGTACACTCGCAGCCCCTTGTTGCACACTTATCCCATCTTGATTTCCATCTCTTAGCTTTGTCAGGTTTTATTATGTCTTCCTTTAAACACTTAAGCGTTAATCAATTGCTGCAAATGACCGAAGCACAGCCAGTGCAAATCGTCGATATCCGCGATGGCAATAGCTTCACCAACGGCCATATTGCAGGTGCAACTAACCTGAATAACGAAAACCTAGCGCAATTTATTAGCCAAGCCGATATGGATAGCCCACTCGTGGTGGTTTGTTATCACGGCATGAGCAGCCAAAATGCGGCGCAATATTTATGCGAACAAGGTTTTGATGACGTTTACAGCCTAGACGGTGGCTATAGCGCTTGGCATGAGGCGAATGCATGATAGAAATTGGCAGACTCCCCAACAGCAGAGCCGCGCAGGCATTTGTCGATTACCTCAAAGGGGAAGACATTGACTGCCAAATTGAGCCGCTGGAGCAAGGCGTCGCCATTCTGGTTATCCATGACAAAGATGTGGAGCAAGCACGCAAAGAGTTTGCCCACTTTATTGCTCACCCTTACGACAATAAATATCTGCAAGCCTCATGGGAACACGGCGATACCCAAACCAAACTCGATTATGGTGCCCCTTCGCTGCAGTTGTTCACCCAATTTATTACTGGCGCAGGCCCAGTCACGCTGATCGTATTTGCGGTTTGCGTACTCATTTTTGCGGCGATGAACTTAGGATTCGCCAACCAAACCTACGAAGCACTGTCCTATTTTGGGGCAGTACCTCATTCAGAGTTCAGCCAGTTCTGGCGTGTTTTTACACCGAGCCTGCTGCATTTTTCAGCCATGCACGTCATCTTTAATTTGCTCTGGTGGTGGTATTTAGGCGGTAAAATCGAAACCCGTATCGGTACTGCACCATTACTCATCCTGCTGTTTGTCGCAGGAACTCTGCCAAACGTTATCCAATATTATGTCGGTGGACCTAACTTTGGCGGGCTGTCCGGCGTTGTGTATGCAGTGGTGGGTTACACTTGGATCATGGGTATACGTAAACCCGCAGCAGGAATAGATTTCCCACCATCATATATGGGCTTTATGATGATATGGTTGGCATTGGGATTCACAGATATTCTAGGGGTTTCGGTTGCTAATGGTGCCCACATTGGCGGCTTACTCATAGGTTTAGCCCAAGGTTTATTTGATAGCCGCAAATCCTCGAGCTCAATCTAATAACTCAATCTAATATTGTGAACCAAGATAAATCCTGAAATTTATCTTGGTTCATGACTCGCTTCACTCCTCTACAAACAGCTCAAACTAACTCTGATCAGTCATTTCTAGTAGCTTAACGACTAGCTTCTCGATGCCTGAATGCGCTTCAGCAATATTACCAGCCAACATATAAGCGGGAGTGCTGACAATGCGATTCGCTTCATCCACGACTATCTCATGTACTGTCGCAACTTGATGCTCACCGCCCATCAAATTAAACGCTGCGACAGTATCGCTATCATTACCGATAGTGCCTTTTACACCCTGGGGATATAAACGCGGGATCATCATAGGAGCAATACAGATAAAACCAACGGGCTTTTTCGCCAGAATGAACTCATTGATAAAATCAGTCACCAGCGGTTCCACTTCACACTCACTGCCATTCGTCGCAAAGTTACACAGATTTTTCGCCGCACCAAAGCCACCGGGAATGATCAAGGCATCAAATTCGGCGATATCTAATTCTGTAGTCGCTTTGACTTCGCCACGGGCGATACGCGCCGACTCCACCAGCACGTTACGACTTGCGGCAGCATCGACCTCGCCAGTGAGATGATCTACCACATGCATCTGTTTGATATCAGGTGCAAAACACTGGTAGTGAGCCCCTGATCGGGATAAGCATAAAAGCGTTAAAACCGATTCATGTATCTCTGTTCCATCGAAAACACCACATCCACTCAGTAACACTGCGACTTTTCTCATTAAAAATATCCTTCTTATGTCATTAAGTTTTAACAAACCATAAACAAACTAGTTGATCTGATTAAAAATCGTGCTAACTTAATTCGTCGAATCTGACGAGTGCCGAAAATTAAGCCAATCCTTAGATGTATTTTACGGAGTCAATAAAAAATCCACAAATTGGGAAGATTTTTTAAGAAACAGTATTGAACTCACACAAATCTTTTATAAACATAAAAAACAACAACTTAAAAAAATCGCACTAAGCCGTAATCATCGCCATTATTCTCAGTTGACTTTTTCACTCACAGACTTATCCACAGGCTGGGAGTCATTTTGCCATGGCTGAAATAGTGCTTCTGTGGCATGCTTAGCGCCATCTAAGTCATCGATAAACGAAAAATACCTATGCCAACCGTCGCTAAAAACCCACTTGTGCTTGTGGATGGATCTTCTTATTTGTATCGCGCCTATTATGCGCCTCCTCACCTGACAAACTCAAAGGGCGAAGCAACCGGTGCCGTTTATGGCGTAGTGAATATGTTACGCAGCTTGCTGACCCGTTATCAACCAAGCCATATCGCAGTCGTGTTCGATGCCAAGGGAAAAACCTTCCGCAATGACATGTACAGCGAATACAAAGCACAGCGCCCACCTATGCCTGATGATCTACGTTCGCAAATCGAACCCTTGCATCGCATTATTCGCGCACTAGGTTTACCACTGATTTCAATTTCCGGCGTCGAAGCCGATGACGTGATCGGTACTATTGCCCGCCAAGCCAGCTTAGAAAACCGTGCCGTACTTATCAGCACAGGCGATAAAGACATGGCGCAATTAGTGGATGAGAACGTTACGCTCATCAACACCATGACAGACACCATAATGGGCCCAGAAGAAGTCGTCACCAAATTTGGTGTCGGTCCAGACCGTATCATAGATTTACTCGCGCTGATGGGCGACAAGGCCGACAACATTCCAGGCTTACCCGGCGTAGGTGAGAAAACGGCGCTCGCTATGCTCACGGGAGCCGGCAGTGTGAGTAACTTATTAGCGGAACCCGAAAAAGTCGCCGAGCTCGGCTTTAGAGGTTCTAAAACCATGGCGGCGAAAATCATTGAAAATGCCGACATGCTCAAGCTTTCTTACGAACTCGCCACCATCAAAACCGATGTCGAACTTGAGCAAGATTGGCACGAACTTACCATCATGCCAGCAGACAAAGATGAACTGATAAAATGCTACGGCGAGATGGAGTTTAAACGTTGGTTAGCCGAAGTCTTAGATAATAAAATGACGGCAAATACCTCAATTGATGCGGCATCCACAGAAACGCAAGAAGACTCATCTCCAGTCGAAGCGATTGAAACACAGTACGACTGCATTCTCACCGAAGCCGAATTAGACACTTGGATTGCTAAGCTTAAACAAGCCGACTTAATGGCAGTCGATACTGAGACCACCAGCTTAGATTACATGGTGGCCGAATTAGTCGGGATTTCCTTCGCCGTTGAGACAGGAAAAGCCGCTTATCTGCCTTTGACCCATGATTACGTTGGCGCGCCGACTCAAATCGATAAATCCGTCGCGCTAGAAAAACTACGCCCGTTGCTTGAAGATCCGAAACTGAAGAAAGTCGGTCAAAATCTTAAGTACGACATCAGTATCTTAGCCAATGCAGGGATCAAACTACAGGGCGTCGCTTTCGACACTATGCTCGAATCCTATGTTTTCAACTCAGTGGCTTCGCGCCATGACATGGATGGTTTAGCACTCAAGTATTTAGGCCATAAAAATATCAGTTTTGAAGAAATTGCTGGCAAAGGTGCAAAACAGCTGACCTTCAACCAAATCCCGCTAGAGACGGCTGCACCTTATGCAGCAGAAGATGCTGACATCACACTGCGTTTACACCAACATTTATGGCCAAGACTCGAGAAAGAAGCCGAACTTGCCGCCATGTTTACCGAAGTCGAATTACCGCTAATCCAAGTGTTGTCGGACATTGAACGTCAAGGGGTATTAATCGACAGTATGTTACTCGGCCAACAGAGCGATGAACTGGCGCGTAAAATCGATACCTTAGAAGAAAAAGCCTACGACATTGCCGGTGAAAAATTCAATCTTGGTTCACCTAAGCAACTGCAAGTCTTGTTTTATGAAAAGCTAGGTTATCCGATCACCAAAAAGACCCCAAAGGGTGCGCCATCGACCGCGGAAGAAGTATTAGTCGAATTAGCCTTAGATTTCCCACTGCCAAAGGTGATCCTCGAGCATCGAAGTCTATCTAAGTTAAAGAGTACTTACACCGATAAGCTGCCACTGATGGTCAACGCCAAAACGGGTCGCGTACACACTAGCTATCATCAAGCTAATGCGGCAACAGGTCGCTTATCGTCAAGCGAACCTAACCTGCAAAATATTCCGATTCGCACCGAAGAAGGTCGCCGTATTCGCCAAGCCTTTATCGCCCCAGCAGGCCGTAAAATTTTGGCCGCCGACTACTCGCAAATCGAACTACGGATCATGGCCCATTTATCCCAAGATGCAGGCTTACTCAAAGCCTTCGCCGAGGGCAAAGACATTCATAGAGCCACTGCTGCAGAAGTATTTGGTACCGACTTTGATGAAGTCACCACAGAACAACGCCGCCGTGCCAAAGCGGTTAACTTCGGCTTAATTTATGGCATGTCAGCCTTTGGTTTGGCGCGTCAGCTTGATATCCCACGCCATGAAGCACAAACCTATATCGATACCTACTTTGCCCGTTATCCTGGCGTATTACGTTATATGGAAGAAACGCGGGCGGGTGCTGCTGACTTAGGTTATGTGTCAACTCTGTTTGGTCGTCGCCTCTACTTGCCCGAAATCCGTGATCGAAATGCGATGCGCCGCCAAGGTGCTGAGCGTGCGGCGATTAACGCTCCAATGCAAGGTACGGCTGCCGACATCATCAAAAAGGCCATGATCAATATTGCCCAGTGGATCAAAACAGAAACCCAAGGCGAAATCACTATGATCATGCAGGTTCACGATGAATTAGTGTTTGAAGTCGATGCGGATAAAGCTGAAGCACTTAAAAAGACAATCTGCACCTTGATGGCGCAAGCAGCTAATCTCGATGTTGAACTGCTTGCCGAAGCAGGCATTGGTGATAACTGGGATGAAGCCCACTAATCTCAGTAATATCCAGAAGAACACTATCAATATGATTTAACTGAAAATAAAGCTAATCTGACTTCAATATTTTGAGCTCAGATTAGCTCTCTCCCGTCTTAATCGCCTCTAAGAACATCAATACAGAGTCCTTTTCATCACTCAGCATAAATAACCCTTTCACAATACAAATAAGCTCGTTAAGTTAGACAAACTTCATCGGCAGAAAATGATTCACTCACAGCCAAACAATCTTTACCTGATACATTTGGCAGTAGAGTTCATCGATACACTGCCACAGCAGATGGATATTAAAAGGTGTGATTTACTCGAATTGAAACTGCATTCAAGTCAGCCATATATGCTCAAGAATGCCATAACGGTTGTTCTCTCACGCGTACACCAAAATCTTAGGTCAGGATTAGAGTAAAAAATCAAATCTCAAATATTGATCACTTTTGTATATAAATTTCGAGTTTTCTCTTTAAATCAGCCAATTAACCATTTTCACTGAAATTTTAGGATCAATTTGAGATGTTTTATCACTCACAACCTGAGATCAAGCGCACATAATTACCTCTTTTTTGAAAAAACTGTTTTCCATTTAAAGATAAATAGAGTAATATTCTCTGCGTAGGGTACAGAGGTTAAGATGTTCTATCTTTCAGACCTTTATTTCACTTATAGTGATGAGCCAAATTCTGGCGCCTCAGCAACTTGTTTGCTGAGGCTTTTTTTTGCTCTTTTTTCAGACTTAAAGTAAATTTTAGAGTATTTACTTTAATAAGGAGTGAATTGGTTGTATGCTAGTTTCATTGAGAACCATTGAAGCTAATTTGATGGTGCTTGAGTCTTGTTGAATTTAGCTTCTCCCCAAAAGAGCTAATATTTTTGGCCGATGATAATATCATCGGCTATTTTTTTGCCTGAGATTAACGAATAACCGATGGGAATGAGACTGAACAAAAGAGAAAAAATTGCAGTAAAAACAAAGAGGAGGTATACACAGTCAAATTCTACCATGTACACCAAAACAGGCGATATTATTCAGCGTTATTCGCTGCATCTAACTCATCAGTCAACCACTGTGGATGACACCATTCATTAAGAATTGCCAACACTTTAGGCTTACCGGTTCCTTTAAGTGATGAGAAGGGTTCAACTTGCACCCAGTCGCCAAACTCACTTAGTGCGAGACGCACTTCATTTACGGTTTTCATCTTAGCACTTTGGGCTAATTTGTCTGATTTCGTTAGCAAAGCTAATACTGGAATTTCACTAGCAACTGCCCATTCAATCATCTGCATATCGAGATCTTTTAATGGATGACGAATATCCATCAAGACAACCACGCCACTTAAACAAGCGCGTTTTTGCAAATATTCACCCAATGCTTGCTGCCATTTATTTTTCAACGCAAGTGGGACTTGCGCAAAGCCATAACCAGGCAAGTCAACTAAACGACGCTGAGCATCTAACTCAAATACGTTAATTAGTTGAGTACGGCCCGGTGTTTTACTGGTTCTTGCTAAACTTTTTTGCTCAGTTAATGCATTGAGTGCACTAGACTTTCCTGCATTAGAGCGGCCAGCAAATGCAATCTCAACTCCAACATCGCCGGGCAGATATTGATCCAAATGTGCAATGTCAGGTGCACTGATTAAAAACTTTGCCCTACGAAAATCTATACGAGATTCAGTCACTATTTACTCCGAAATTTTTCTACGCAATACCATAATTTATGAAGAATTACTTACTTTCCCACGTTTTCGTGTAAAATATTACTCCGATCACATTAATCATATTTTACCACGCTTGCGGGTCACCCTAGTAAGCTCAGGATAATAATTTAACCAGAAGTTGGAACGCCATGAAAAAGCTAGCTCTTGCGCTGTCTGTTGTAATTGCCGCCATATCTTCACCTGCGATTGCTGAAGGTAATGCTGAAGCGGGAAAAACGAAAATCATTGTCTGTTCGGCCTGTCACGGTATGGACGGTAACAGTATGATCGATATGTACCCCAAAATTGCGGGCCAACACGCCACTTACCTCCAAAAGCAACTACATGATTTCCGTAGCGCAGCACAAACTGGCGGTAAAGATGGTCGTATGGATCCTATCATGAGTGGCATGGCAATGCCTCTAAGCGATCAGGATATTCTCGACATTAGCGCATATTTTTCTAGCCAAGCAATCCAAGTGGCTGAAGCAAAAGATGTTCCTGAGTTAGGCGCTAAACTTTACAAGGGTGGTGATGTTTCTCGTGGCATTACCGCTTGTATGGCATGTCATGGCCCAGATGGTAAAGGCGCTGAGCTTGCAGGTTTTCCAACGCTGGCAGGCCAACACGCAAACTACATCAAGATCCAGCTGACAAAATTCCGTGAAGCGGGCCGCCATAATGACTTGAATGGCATGATGCAAGATGTGGCTAAAAAACTAAATGATAGCGATATCGACGCGCTATCAAAGTATCTTTCTAGCCTGAAGTAATCTTCGCGAGTGAAAAGAAGGGTGTATTGTCACCCTTTTTTTACACCCCAAAGTTGACGTGGACGTAAACTGCAAAGATTCGTGCTTGACATAGATCACAGATTTCGGTTTAATAAGCCCCGTACCGAGATAAACCCATCTGTTTGTACAAAAAGATTAATAATAACTTACAGGTTTCGGTATAATTAACGTTCAAGATATAAGAATAAAGATACTCAATAACAATAATATACTTAAGACCACTCTCTAATAATAACAAGAGTCGTGATTTCCACTTGAAATCCAGGTCAGCACAATTTTGTAAGGGATGGCCGATAACGCCAATTTGCTTCTAGCAAAACACCTTACACTCAGGGTAACTTGCCCCATCAGGACATAGTTTACATGATGTAATCTGTAGCAAAGGAAGCGATAAGCTTAGGATGCACTAGCTGGATGCTTGTTATCACAGGAAGGTACTTAAGTAACATGGATGGTTAACTCGACGTCAATGATGACGATGCTTTAAAAGATGTGTCGCGAGACCATCTACGGAAACTGTAGTCAGGATGGCGACAGAAAAAAATAAAGTGTCTGGAAGACCATTAACAAAAATAATGCAGGGAAAGCAGTAAAAAAAAGAAGGATACCGACCGGGAAAGTCGCATAGCAAGTATGGATACTTGGAATCAGGATAAGGTGCTAAAGCACCCTTTGTAAGGCGGCAGTTTAACTGCCGCCTTTTTTCTTTTGTAACACCCCATTAGTGTCTAAAATGTGCACTCAACCAATATAATTGGTACAATCAAAGCCTTAATAACCACTTCAGCAGACTCAATGCCCAGATGCCCTCTTTGTCATAACAGTCAGACACGACTCCTTCATCAAGATAAAAAGCGGAGTTTTTATGTTTGCAAGACATGTGAGTTAACCTTTGCGGATGCGAATAGCCATTTACCCCCCGCGGCAGAGAAGCAAAGATACGGTCGTTCCCGCATAGCGTCGAAGCAAAAACAGTTATCGCAATTTATTTTGCCGCTGTTAGCGCAATTAGAGCAGCAACAAGCGGGCTGTTTATTAGGATTGAATTTTGGCCGCATACTCGATGATGAGAGCCTGACGACCATAGAAAATGCGGGCCACAAGTTAAATCAATATGATCCCTTTTTTGCCCCTAATCATGACGTGTTAAAGCTAGAGTATGATTTTATCTGCTGTTATCGGGTATTTGAGCATTTTCAAAACCCTATAAAAGAGTGGACTTTGCTCTCTCGGCTACTGCATTCTGGTGGTTGGTTAGCGATAAGCACACCATTACTGACTGAATTAGATGGTTTTGCTAAGTGGCATTATAAGAACAACCTCACCCATGTGAGCTTTTATCAGCGACAAACCTTCGAGTACCTCGCAAACAATAGCGATTTTGAACTATTATTTGCCGCAAAGGACCTCGTTTTGATGCAAAAAACATCATAATCTGGTATAACACTCGGCCTAATTTCGCACCTTGTAGACAAGCTCACCCTTAGTCTGCAAGGCCATACGTTGTAAATAATTGAGAAGACCATGTCTCGTAGCAAGAAAACACGCAAGGGCGGCGAGAACAGCCCTAAGTTACAGCCAAGAGTGAAGAAGCAAGATCGCGCTGTAGCGACTGGCAAACGTAAAGATTCTGGCAATAAATCAGGTAGTCGTCATAACGAAAGCTTAATTTTAGCGCAAGCGCCGCAACAGCAGGCCGCTAAGAAAAAAGACCCGCGTCATGGCAGTAAAAAGCCTGTGGCTTTAGCAATTCCTGCGGCAGTGGTAACAGATAAAGCCGCTCAGCCAAAAGTAAAACAAGCTAAGCTGACTGACGAGCAAAAACTGCTGAAACTGGAAGAAGATCCAAGACTAAATCAGCTGTTAGATATGCTTGAAGAAGGCCGCGACCTCAACGAGGTTGACCAAAAGTGGTTAGATCAACAGCTAAATAAGATTGAAGCTCTGATGATTAAACTGGGCATTAGCGACGATATGGATGATGACACACCTTCATCACCTGCTAAGTCTTTGTCTGACGATGAGTTGTTCGACAAGTTCGAATCAGGCGCTGACTTACTAAAAGATTATCAAGACAAGTTCTAACCTCTCAGTGCTAAGGCATAGGGAACTCAGTTTTTAGCTGTGGCTCCTTATGCCATTCATATAAGGAGTCTTTGTGTCTACGACTATCATTATTCTCGGTTTTATCATCATAGTAGCGCTTAGTAGCTACGCCACCTTCTTAATCCTAAAACTCAAGCAGCAAAAAAAGCGTCAGCAGGCCGAACAAACCGAGCGTGAAGTCACGGCGAATGCAAAACGTGCCCAAGTTTTAGATGATATCCGCTATATCGCCACTGCCATGATTGAAGACCGCTGTGAGATCTCTGAAGGCGTGGTCAGGATTGGGCGATTATTTGAAATCCTGTCATTAAGTGAGCGTGTGGCTCCCGATTACCCTTCATTATTCAAACACTTTGAGCTAATTAAAGATCATCCCATCATGGATGCTCGCCAAGCCTTGCCTAAGCAAGAAAGGATGAAGTTAGACTTGATCAGAATGAAGTCCGAAGCGGCATTAGAGCAAGGCATTAGTGATGATGCGAAAAAGCTGGCGGATTACCAAGCCAAAGCGATGCATTAAACCCGCTCATTGTTATACCTCAAGACCACTTATATTGTGGTTTTGAGGTCATCTCGATAAAACCCGTACTAATCTTACCCTCCTTACTCCCGTGAGCCTGCGCACAAAACCACCAAATATCGACAGACAAGCGTACTTTTTTGATAGATATTGCGTAACTTCTAAAAAGACAGACGTCATTTTTACAACCTAGATCAAGGTTATTTACTTAAGAACCTTGCATACTTCGCTTGTTGCTAATTTACCCACGGAGGACACGCCTTGAAGCAGCCCACTCAGATTAGCTGGGATCAGTCGATGATCGAAAAATATAACTACAGCGGTCCCCGTTATACCTCTTACCCAACGGCATTAGAGTTCGATGACACATTCACCGAACAAAACCTGCTGACGGCCATTGAAAATAGCAAAAGCGATAAACTGTCGCTGTATATTCACATCCCGTTCTGCGCCAAGCTTTGTTATTACTGCGGCTGTAATAAAGTCATCACCCGCCACCAACACAAAGCCGATCAGTACATTGAATATTTAAGCCAAGAAATTATCAAACGTGCGCCCCTGTTCAAACATTACAGTGTGACCCAAATGCATTGGGGCGGCGGTACACCTACGTTCTTAAATCCTGAGCAGATTCTTAAACTTACGTCATTGATTAAAGCTAACTTTAACTTTGCGGAAGAAGGCGAGTACTCGATTGAAGTCGATCCTCGCGAGATAGAGCTGTCAATGCTCGACACGTTGAAAGAAGCGGGCTTTAACCGGATCTCCATCGGCGTACAAGATTTCAATAAAGAAGTGCAAATTGCCGTTAATCGCGAACAAGACGAGCAATTTATCTTCGACTTAATGGCCAAAGCGAAAGCCATGGGTTTTGTATCGACCAACATAGATTTAATCTATGGCTTGCCACACCAAACGCCAGAAACCTTTGCCGTCACTATGCAGCGCGTTTTAGATTTATCGCCTGACCGTCTGTCGGTATTTAACTATGCTCACTTACCTGCGCGCTTTGCCGCTCAACGTAAGATCAAAGACGAGCATTTACCTTCGCCAAAACAAAAACTCGAAATGCTGCACCAAACTATCGAGACCTTAACTGGCGCTGGTTACCAATATATCGGCATGGACCACTTTGCTAAACCCGATGACGAGTTAGCCAAGTTGCAGCGCGAAGGCAGACTGCACCGCAACTTCCAAGGTTATACCACCCAAGAAGAATGCGATTTGTTAGGTCTTGGCGTATCGTCCATCAGTCAGATTGGCGATTGCTATGCGCAAAACCAGAAAGATATCCGCCCTTACTATGAGGCCATAGATAAGGAAGGCCATGCTTTGTGGAAAGGTTGCAGCCTAAACCGTGACGATGAAATCCGCCGTGTAGTGATTAAACAGCTGATTTGCCACTTCGAACTGGATATGGCGAAAATTGATGAGAAACTGGGGATTAACTTCGAAACCTATTTCGCGGAAGATCTTAAGTTAATGCAGACATTTATCGATGATAAGTTAGTTGAAATCGTCGACAGACAGATCACTATCAGCCCTACAGGCCGTTTATTGATCCGCAATATCTGTATGTGCTTCGATCTTTACTATCGTCAAAAAGCGCGTCAGCAACAGTTCTCACGCGTGATCTAAAACGCTTATTGCTGCACTAGCAAACGCTCACAAAAAATCCGACTCTAGAGTCGGATTTTTATTTCTGGCTATTTTTAGTAACGACTCAGAATCGACTTATGCCTTAGCGGCATAGAGTGCTTTGCGCTCACTGTCCGATAAAAATGCCATTTCAACGCCGTTACGTTGCACCTGCGCTAACTCAGCATCGGTTAACTTGAGTTCAGATTTGGCGATACGATACTCATGATTAATATCGATAGCGCTCACACCGGGATCATCGGTATTTAGGCTTATCAACACGCCTGCATCCATAAAGGTTCTGAAAGGATGCTCAGCGTAAGAAGCGACTGTAGAAGTATGCAAGTTACTGGTTGGGCAAGATTCGATGCCAATACGGTGCTTAGCAAGATATTCCATCAGCTTAGGATCGTGAATCGCATTCACCCCATGACCAATTCGAATTGCGCCAAGTTCTTGAATCGCTTGCCACATACTTTGTGAACCCGCAGCTTCACCGGCGTGAGCCGTAATCGCAAGGCCAGCATCACGAACACGTTTAAAGTGATCGTTAAATAACTCGCCAGGGAAGCCTAATTCATCACCGGCTAAGTCCATAGCCACGAGATGTTGTTTATGGGCGAGTAAGCCTTCAAGTTCTTGAGTACAAGCAGCTTGACCAAATGAACGTGACATAATGCCAATCAAATTGATCTTCACGTTATAGTCTTTTAAGCCAGCTTTAACGCCGTCAACTACCGCCTCAACTACGCCTTCAATCGGTAACTTATGGTTCATCGCCATATAGTAAGGACTAAAACGTAACTCAGCGTAATCTAAGCCAGATAACGCCGCATCGGCAACGTTTTCATAGGCGACGCGTTTAACCGCATCCAAATCTGCGAGTACGGCAACCATCCAATCGAGCTTCTTTAAGAAGGCGACTAAGCTAGTTTCTTTCCCCTGAATTTGCACAAAAGGTGCGAGCGTCTCTAAAGAATCGGCAGGTAGCGCAATGCCGTGTTGGTGTCCTAGTTCCCAAATGGTATTTACCCGCACATTACCGTCTAGGTGACGATGCAGATCCACCAATGGAATGGATGTATCAATCATATTTAACCCCTATTTGAACTACCCAGCCAATGCTTTTGTTATTTGGTCGCGGGCGGACACTAAGTTTAACACGCATTTTCGGGGGCATTTATGCGCTAAACGCATTTAAATTCACATTCAGTCACAATTCTGCTTAATATCCATACAAGGAACGGCCGCATTCATCAGGCATAATGACTTCAATAACAAAGAAAATATCAGAGATCTAACATGCATAAACTCTTAACCCCCAGTTTATTGATATGCGCATTAGGCGCCTGCAGTGCCACTCAAACCACAAAAAATATTCAAACCCCATCGGCACAGACAATATCAGCAGCACAGTCGCAAGTTGAGCCAATCGCTCCCGCGCTGCAAGCGATTATCGACCAAAGCTGGCAATTACAGCTCAGTGCGAGTCCTGAAATGGCTTACAGCATGGGCGATGCCAGTGCAGCAGGAAAATTAGCGGATCTCTCGCCAGCCGCGCTCGCTAAGCTTAATCAAGGTCAAATCGCAGTACTAGCGCAGCTCAAAGTACTCGACCGCAGCAGTTTGAGTAAAGAAGATAAGATTAACGCTCAAATACTGGAAGATCAGATCCAAAACGATGTCGACCTATATCGTTTCAAGGATTATTACCTGCCCATTACGGCGGAAAGCGGCTTCCACGCTTATATCACGTCAATCGCACAGGGAAGATTCAGCACCCTTGAGGATTACCGCAACTATATTGCCAAACTCAATACTCTCCCTACCTATTTCGCCCAGCAAACCCACTGGCTAAAACAAGGATTAGCCGAGGGAATAACGCCGCCAAAAGTAACACTCAATGGCTTTGAAGACAGTATCAGTGCTTATATCGTCCCTGTTGAAAAGAGCAGTTATTTCAAACCTTTTACTCAATATCCCAGCTATTTCACTGAGGCACAAAAAACTCAGCTGACCCAAGAAGGCCGCGCTTTAGTTGAGCAAAAAGTTCTACCTCTGTACCAAAACTTTTATGATTTCATGACTAAAGAGTACATTCCCAATGCACGGGAAAATATCGCGGCCAGTAGTTTACCTAACGGCGCAGAATTTTATGAGAATAGGGTACGTTATTATACGACCTTGAATATGACGTCGACGCAAGTGCATGAACTGGGCTTAAAAGAAGTACAACGTATCCGCCAAGAAATGGAGCAAATCATCAAGTCCGTTGGCTTTAAAGGCAACTTTG
The DNA here is from genome assembly GCF_025653395.1 of Shewanella sp. SW24. Classification (NCBI taxonomy): domain Bacteria; kingdom Pseudomonadati; phylum Pseudomonadota; class Gammaproteobacteria; order Alteromonadales; family Shewanellaceae; genus Shewanella; species Shewanella sp. SW24. Next base: position 5,087 of record NZ_JAKKSH010000023.1, on the reverse strand, counting down.
CCGACTTCTTACATTTCCTGCGGACCGATCCCCAGTTCTACACCACCAGTGCCGAGCAGTTACTCAAAGAAGCGGCATTTATTGCCAAAAAAGCCGATGCCATGCTACCTAAGTACTTCGGCAAACTCCCACGCCAACCCTATGGTATAGCGCCAGTGCCCGCCGAAATTGCACCGAAATACACCACTGGGCGATATTCAGGATCGAACAGCGATGATGAACCCGGTTACTACTGGGTCAACACTTATGCATTGGATAAGCGCCCACTCTACGAGCTAGAAGCCTTAACCTTGCACGAAGCCGTACCTGGTCATCATGTGCAAATATCACTCAACTCTGAGCTAACCTCACTCCCAGATTTCCGTCGTTATGGCTATATATCTGCCTTTGGTGAAGGATGGGGGTTATATTGCGAATATTTAGGTTTAGAAGCGGGTTTCTACCAAGATCCATATAGTAACTTTGGGCGCTTAACCTATGAAATGTGGCGCGCGGCCCGTTTAGTCGTAGATACTGGCATGCACGCCCAAGGATGGAGTCGTCAACAAGCCATCGACTTTATGGCCAGCAATACCGCACTATCACTGCACAATGTCACTACCGAAATTGACCGCTATATTTCGTGGCCAGGACAAGCCTTGTCCTACAAGATTGGTGAGTTAACAATCAAACGATTACGTGCCAAGTCAGAACAGGAACTCGGCGACAAATTTGATATTCGTGCATTCCACGATGCTGTGCTCGAAAATGGCTCTGTACCTATGTCGATCCTCGAACAGCAAATCAATGATTTTATTGAAGCGAAAAAGGCGACACGCTAAGTTAATGAAATTCATGGGAGTCGGTATTTTCAGACTCCCATGGTTGTCTGTTACACTCTAACAAACCATTCAAGCCAAATGATTTGCGACTGAGTATGAGCCAAGCCAAAGCGACATTTTCGACTGAACACGATTTAAATACCTCAGAGCAGCAAGCCTTCTGGCAAAGCGTTGTTCAAGACACGCTAGCCTCTGCCGACGGCGTCACGCTGGCCTATATGATGGTCAAACATCCCCAAGCGCATACCGCAATCGTTCTCAGCAGTGGCCGAGTCGAGTCCTATTTAAAGTATCAAGAATTGGTCTTCGACTTATACCAACAAGGTTACTCTGTTTATGCCATAGATCACCGTGGCCAAGGGCTGTCAGATCGTATGACAATCAATCCACACATGGGCCATGTGCGAAGATTCAATGATTATATTGATGATTTTGCACTATTTATGCAGAAGATAGTGTTACCACAAAACGACAAACAACTCATGCTACTTGGCCATTCAATGGGTGGCGCGATTGGCACTTTGTATCTCAAACAGCATCCCGATATTTTTACCGCCGCGGCATTTTCAGCGCCCATGTATGGCATTAAATTACCTATGCCAAAAGCGTTCGTACGCTGGTTAGCCAGTAAACTCGATACCACACTCAATGGTGGCGAGCCTAATTATGTACTTGCAGGACAAAACTATAAACCTGTTCCATTCAAAGGGAATGAGCTAACTCACAGCCAAAGCCGATACCAAGCCTACCGAGAATTGTATGATGCTGCTCCTAAGTTACAACTCGGTTCACCCACTAACCGTTGGTTGACTGAATCTTTAGATGCGGCAGATACTTGCGTACTGGCAACGGCACAAATTCGCACTCCGATACTGATACTGCAAGCGAGTGAAGATAAGATTGTTGATAATGCGGCCCAGAATCTCGCCGTGAGTACCCATTGCCAATTGAAAGTAATCGCTGGGGCCGCCCATGAGATTTTTATGGAAAAAGACGCCTGCCGAAACCAAGCCTTAAACTATGCTCTCGACTTCTTTAAACGCTACGCAATAAAGGACGAGGACAAACAAGCTGGATAAAGTCCGCTTGGTTTAAGGCTCGACTGAATAAATAGCCCTGATAGCCATCACAGCCAAGTTCAACAAAAGCTTGATATTGTTGGGATGATTCGACACCTTTGGCGACAACGCTCAAATTGAATTGCCGCGCAGAGGTAATAAGTACATTCACTTTTGTTGGCATTGTGGTTAATGAATCAATACAACTCATATCCAATTTAACCGCAACTAATGGCTGATTAGCTAAGCAGCTCAAGGCACTCAAGCCCGAACCGAAATGATCGAGGATGATACCTACACCTGCTTCAACTAACTTAGAGACACGCTCATCCACAAACTGTGGTTGCATTAAAAATGCGGCCTCATTGAGCTCAATACCCAGTTGATTAGCCACAATACCATGCTCCTTAACTAACCCAACGAATGCATCAACAAAATCTGCCTGACCAAATGAGAATGCACTGATATTGAGAGTCAAAGGAGGCAAACTTCTTCCTTGAGCCCGCGATTTCTGAATAAACAGACACACCCGCTTAGCCACCCAAAGATCAAGCTCAGCAATAATTCCCCCTTGTTCTGCTAATGCCACAAATTCAGCTGGCGGAATAAACTCTCCATCAGCACGATACCAACGCGTGAGCACTTCAGCAGAGACAAGTTCACTGGTCGCATTGATCACAGGCTGGAACATTAACGTTAAGCTATCTTGTTGTAATGCGGTTTGTAATTCCTGTTGCAACAGCTCATCACGGCTCTGGCGAAAGTCCATTTCAGCATGGTAAAAAGCGCACCCAGCTTGACCTGCTTGCTTAGCGCTTAACGTTGCCAACTCGGCACGACGCATGACTAAAGCAGGATCTAAGGTTTCTATACTATCGAGTAAACAGATCCCCACACACGCGCTAAGCTCAAAGTGATGATTACCGTAATGGAATGGTCGAGCAATCACTTGCCTTAACTCACTCGCAAGGGCTAAAGCACGACGAGCAGCGGCTGACGCATCTGCCGCTAAATCTTTAGCAAGCAAAACGAAATTACCAGACTCTAATCGACCGACCGTTATATTTTCAGTGAAATAACTCGATAAACGGGCCGCGATTTGTGTTAACAAGCGCTCTAATTCATGGGAATGTAAAGTGGCGACCAATCCTAAGCGATCCACCTCAACGAGCAGCAATGCTCCCCATTGCCCCGAACTATTACCTTGGGTTAAAAATTGCGATAAGCGCCCCATAAAGACATCGGGCAACATCTTGCGACCGACAACCGATTGATCTACAAGCTCAGTAATTGCAGCATGGTTCTTCGCGCTTTCTGACACATCCATATGAATGCCTATCATGCGAGTCGGGCGCCCTTGGGGATCCCAATCAACTAACATACCGCGGTCTAACACCCACACATAATGGCCATCTCTATGGCGTAAGCGGTGAACACTTTCAAATTCTTTACTCTTTCCGCTAACGTATTCCTGCAAAGCATCTAACACAATCTGCTTATCATCGGGATGTAGCCGCGTCTCCCATGTCTGGAATACTCCAGCCAATTCATCAGGCGCATAACCAATCATCTCTTTCCAGCGATCAGAAAGAAAAACCTCCCCCGTACTGATGTCCCAATCCCAAATACCGTTACGCGAACCTTCCACAGCAAATAACCAACGCAATTCACTGTCATTCAGCTGTTTAACTGCCCGACTTAAACGCTCATGTGCCTGCTGCAAACTGGCTTGCAAAGATAAAACTTCAGATGAACTCCAAGGTATCGATGTCGAAAAGGAAGAAGTACCTACCTGCTTAGCTGCCTCGCTCAACATTTGGAATGGGCGGATCAGCAGGAAATATAAAATAAAGGTAAAGCCAATCAGCAATAATCCGCCAAGGCCCCAAACCCGCATAAAACGTTGCTGCAACTTAGCAGAAGCTTCGGCAACTAAAGGGGCTAAATCGGCTTCAAGATAAATCAAATCAACAGCCCCACCATACTGGGGAAGAACGGGATAATATGCTTGAATAGTTAAACGCTCGAGATTAACGAGTATCTGCGGAAGAAAAGCTTGAACCACAGAGCGGTGAAGGTCTGCATCATAACCATCGATGACTTGAGTCGCATTGCTATCACGCCACACAGTATGATTAGCAAAACGAATACGGCTTTCAGCATCAACCAAGATATACACCATAGTGCCCATATCCAGCGCAGCTAAGGAAACTTCCTGCTCAATCCGCTCTACATCCTGTAAAGCTTGCGCCGATTGAACCACATTCTGCATGCGGAACAACTGTTGCTTTATCAAAGCCGACTGTCGCTGCGCAAGTTCAGCCCTAACTTGGTCACTTTCGAACAGGTACTCGCCTATAACCAACACTAAATATAGGGTCAGCATACAAAGAGGAAGCAGTACCGCGAGCGAAAGCTTACGAAGCATAGGCAACAGATGGCCGTTAACAAAAAAATTAATATTTTTGTATGCTAACGGGAAACTAACCACTAAGCAAAAGGACTTATCAAACTAAGCGAGATCTTCATGTAAATAATCAACTTAGAGTATAAAAGTCTGAAATAAAGGAAGGAAAAAATGTAAAGAACTAGCAGAAGAACCAAAACTAAAATGAATAGAATAATGCTATATAGCATTGGTCTTTAAATGACGATTTTACAAATTGCAGACGCAAAAAAGCCAGCTTATTCAGCTGGCTTCGTTGCATCTCAATGAGATAATTAGGCGCTTGGCGATGACCTACTCTCACATGGGGAGACCCCACACTACCATCGGCGCGTTTGCGTTTCACTTCTGAGTTCGGGATGGGATCAGGTGGTTCCACAAGGCTATTGTCACCAAGCAAATTCTGTTTATTACCGTGTCCATCGCTGGCTCACGCTAATAATAATTCGGAAAGCTGATTTTTTGAGTCTTTAACTTTATCAAGTGTCGATATTCTGTCTAAGTTCGCTTAGCAAAACCCATCTGGGTTGTATGGTTAAGCCTCTCGAGTCATTAGTACATGTTAGCTCAACGCCTCACAACGCTTACACACCATGCCTATCAACGTCCTAGTCTCGAACGGCTCTTTAGAGGAATTAAATTCCTAGGGATGACTCATCTTAGGGCTCGCTTCCCGCTTAGATGCTTTCAGCGGTTATCGATTCCGAACGTAGCTACCGGGCAATGCCATTGGCATGACAACCCGAACACCAGCGGTTCGTC
>NZ_JAKKSH010000022.1:0-72817 GCF_025653395.1 Shewanella sp. SW24 | reverse complement strand
CTGATCCCATCCCGAACTCAGAAGTGAAACGCAAACGCGCCGATGGTAGTGTGGGGTCTCCCCATGTGAGAGTAGGTCATCGCCAAGCGCCTAATTTAGGTTAACGTGTAGACGTTAAGCTAAAGGAGCGGTAGTTCAGTTGGTTAGAATACCGGCCTGTCACGCCGGGGGTCGCGGGTTCGAGTCCCGTCCGCTCCGCCAACATTAAGAGATAAGCCTCATCGAAAGATGAGGCTTTTTTCGTTATGGCGTTGTGGATATTTCGTGTCAGTGACGCACATGCTTCGGGCTCGAAGCATGTGGTTATCGCCATACTCGGCCATCATGTAGACGAAATCCTTACCAGAATATGAATTTTTTGTTTTAAAGCTAAACCTATTCTATTAATTAGCAAAGTTTATCCATTCCCGAAAGCACAACTGAGCCATCTTCTGTGGCTCCTCAAGACATTAATGCTATCGAGCATTACATAACAATATCGCCATACCTATTGAAACAACGATTTGCCAATGTGTGCTGCCTCGGCCATGACTACATCTGCTCTATCGGATTCAATTTGATTCAAACGGTTGCTGTCTGATGGCACTAGGACGTGTTCCTATTGTAGCCCAAAGCCATGCTACTTCATTTTCAAAACGATTGAGGGAAAGGATAGATAAGCGCACAGATGCAGCAAGGTGCGCTTAGGAAGGGGGCTACTGGTTGTGCTCAGAATGTTTGCGATGGAGAACTTCAAGTAGTTCATCTTCGAGTTCGAAGCGTGTTTCCATGTTATGGGCGAGCTCAGATAGGTCTTTATCGAGTTGATATAATACGAAATCGTCTTGTGTTTCCGCATATTTATCGTTGAAATCTAATGCTGCATTCGTGGTTGGCGTGATTTTGGGCAGTACTTGTTGCGCGAGCGTTTTGCTTGATTCGCCATATTCACTGCAGGCATTAACGACTTTATCATAGACCTCGAAATGTCCTTCGGAGACATAGTCAACTAATAAGTCACAGAAAGATTTAACATGTTCGAACGAGGGAAGCGATTTTTCTGATTTACTGTAAGGAGGAAGCCCAGCAATTTGGCAGTAATGCACTAACAGTTTTCGACGGTTTTTTAGCCATTGATCAATAAGCTTATTTGAACCGCCCCACTTCTGTTCTGCTTTTTCGAGTTCTCTCAGCATGATGCATTCCATTTAAGTGCCAGCACATAACTCTAATGTAGGGACAAGTTGCTAATCGATCAACTCTTTTCATGCGAATTTGCGAGAATGACGAAATGGACAAACCAGCTGTTTCATATCGAAAAATGCAAATAAAAAGCCCAACGATAGAAACCTATCGTTGGGCGAGTAAAGTTTATAGCAGGCTCGATGCGACGAGCTTCTTGATTGTTCTTGCTAGCGCAGACTTTTTATACCAAAGGCGGGGAACCGGCGCAACTTTTTTCTGTCTGAGTGTGACTTCGTTACGAATAAATGAGCAGTATGTTAGCTGGCTAACATTTTCCGGTTTATGCGGTCAAATCGACGCCAATGATGGGGAATAGCTCACATAAATTTGCACATAAAGGTTACATTATTCGCGTAAATGCTAAACTACCGACCCAGCGGATCTCAATAAGACTAGGAACCAAGCCCAATGGCAGAATTAAAGAATGATCGTTATTTACGCGCCCTACTAAAAGAGCCTGTCGATGTGACCCCTGTGTGGATGATGCGTCAAGCTGGCCGTTATCTTCCTGAATATAAAGCCACTCGCGCTCAAGCGGGTGACTTCATGTCTTTGTGTAAAAATCATGAGCTTGCCTGTGAAGTCACGCTGCAACCTTTACGTCGTTATGATCTTGATGCGGCGATTTTGTTTTCCGATATCCTAACTGTACCCGATGCTATGGGTTTAGGTTTGTATTTTGAGGCGGGTGAAGGCCCACGTTTCGAGCGCCCAACAGACACTATCGATGCGATCAAAAAGCTCTCAATTCCAGATCCAGAAGATGAGCTGGGTTATGTGATGAAAGCCGTTAGCACTATTCGCCGTGAACTGAATGGCGCAGTGCCGTTAATTGGCTTTTCTGGTTCACCTTGGACCTTAGCGACTTACATGGTTGAAGGTGGTTCGAGCAAAACCTTCGAAAAAATTAAGAAGATGGCTTACGCTGAGCCAATGGCATTACACATGCTGTTAGATAAATTAGCCGATTCAGTGATCCTATACCTGAATGCTCAAGTTGCTAACGGTGCGCAATCTTTGATGATTTTTGACTCATGGGGCGGCGCGTTATCGCACTCTGCTTACCGTGAGTTCTCTTTGCGTTATATGCAGAAGATTATTGATGGTCTGACACGCTTTGCCGATGGCCGTAAAGTGCCAGTGACGCTGTTTACTAAAGGCGGTGGTTTGTGGCTAGAAGCGATGGCAGAAACTGGCTGTGATGCACTAGGTTTGGATTGGACGGTAGACATTGCCGATGCCCGTCGTCGTGTCGGTCATAAAGTTGCATTGCAAGGCAACATGGACCCATCTATGTTGTATGCGCCAATTCCACGTATTGAAGAGGAAGTTGGTCATATTCTAGCGGGTTATGGTGAAGGTACTGGCCATGTATTTAACCTAGGCCATGGTATTCATCAGCATGTCGATCCAGAACATGCTGGCGCCTTTATTAAGGCGGTTCATGCACAATCAAAGCAATACCATAAGTAATTTTTGGTTTGCGAAACAGGCCCGCTTGCGGGCCTGTTTTATATCCGACATTTGAATTTGATAGCGTTGGAGCTTCTGGCGAAGGTATCTTTATGGATTAGCGTATGCGGTGGTTTCTATCGTCTGCGAGCTTAATGAGTCTTACTTTTAAATAACGACTTAAATACCCTATATTCACATACTGATTATGTGTGAATTATCTTGATAAAAAGTAAAATTCAGAATTGTTTAATTTATAAATTTTATTTTTAAATCAAAGGTATAAAATTGATTTAATTGCATGAAAATGTCTACTTTAGCAACGACTAAAGCGAAGTGATGTTTAATACTATTCGCAAATAAGATATGTTGCATGGCGCAGTGAAGGATTATGCAAGGCCGTCAATCAATTTAGTCATAACAAGCCGTGGTAAGAGATGCACATTGGCAAGAAAATAATGGTATTTATTGCGGGCTTTTGTCTCCCTGCGGTGGTAATTGTCTCCTATTGTCTTGGTTATTGGTACGACCATCGCGTCGAGCTATTACGTCAAGATAGTGCTAACCGTGAGCTTGCCAATATCCAGCAGCAGTTTCAAATTGATGTCGATCGCTTAACCTTTCTCACTAATATCTATGCCTTACCTTTGTCTCAATTAGATGAAGACCAACTTAAAAAGCTTGAATCCTCGTGGCGCGATAGCTCAATGTCAGCCAATCTGAGTTGGTATATTCTACGGCAGGGTGAATTGCACCCTTTTTTCCCCAATGAACGTCCCTTTGAGAATGATAAGTTACGAGAAATCGCCAGTGCTATTGTCAGTGCCGATAAGCCCAGTGTTGCTGGCGCTTATTTGATGGGCAAGTATGCTTATGTCGTTACTTCCGTGGCTTCTGCGCCCAATGAATCTGTGCTGCTGGTACGCCAACTGACTGATAAAGACTTACTGGAATATGCTCAGGCCTTATTGGTGACTAAGGTGAGCATGAGCCATTCTCGCGAAGTTACGCCAACAGTTGATGGTGTGCACAGTGACGCGATTAACATTCCAAGTCTGTTAAAAGATAAGCCTGTCTACCTGCAAGTGCTGTTTTCCGATGGTCCCTTTAGAGAGGTTAAATTTCAACTCGATTGGGTATCGCTCGGATTTATTCTCTTTGGTGTGTTTATTGTTGGTCTTGGTTATATTTGGCTGCGTTCGGGCTTACTCAAACCCTTTAAAAATCTGATGCATCAATTGGCGCTGGTCGATCCTATGTCCAGTGTCTATCAACCCGTTACAAGCGAGGGTAATGAAGAATTAGAAGTGCTCGCCAGCCGTGTTAATAGCTTGCTGGCAAGAATTTATCAGCAAAAAGAACGCGCGAAAATCACCTTAGAATCCATTGCTGAAGCGGTGATTTTGACCGATGTCGATGCCAACGTGATTTATATGAATCCGCGGGCCGAGTTGCTTCTCGATGTTGCTAGTTGCTATGCCATAGGTCAGAGCCTTGCGAGTCTGTTAAAGGCTGGGGAGCAGTTGAATCAGGCGGTTTTTACCTGCATTCGTCTCGAAGAATCAGCACCGCAGGTCGAGAAAATCAAGCTATTAACTGCTTCGCCTCGGATTATGGAGCGCAGTATCAGCAATCTGCGCAATCACGATAAAGAAATTGTTGGTACTGTCGTGGTATTGCGGGATATCACTCAAGAAGAGTTGCTTAAACACCAGCTACAAAAAAGGGCAAATTTCGATAGCATTACAGGGCTGCTAAACCGTCAGGCATTTGATGAGCAGTTACCCCAATTTGCCGCCTCTGCTAAAACCATCGCCGTTTGTTATCTCGATTTGGAGCAATTCAAGTTAATTAACGACAGTTGTGGCCATACTGCAGGCGATCGTATGCTTGCTATGGTGGCTAAGGCCATGCAGGCTTGTCTTGGGCCACAGGAGTTATTGGCGCGCCTTGGTGGCGATGAGTTTGGTTTAGTGATTTGTAATCGTAGTGCCTTATCTGTGGCGCAATTACTGAAGCAAATGATCGCGCAAGTCTCCATGCAAGTGTTGAACGATAAAAACTGTAATTATAAAGTTGGCCTCAGCATAGGTGTCGCTTTTGGTCGTGCGCCCTATATTGATGCTCAAGAATTATTAAAAGACGCGGACATTGCCTGCATTGCCGCTAAAGCTAAGGGGGCTAATCAAATTCATTTTTACGATGATAAAGATAAAGAGCTCACCTACCAAAGAAATGCGCCTAAATGGGCGGTACGTATTGCGCAAGCGATTGAAGAAAATGAGTTGATTCTGTATTACCAACCGATCCGCGGACTAGGCAGTGGTCCGCAGCGACAACGAATGGAAATCCTGCTACGAATTCAAGAGCCCTGTGGCCGCATTTTGGCGCCTGCGCAGTTTATAGCCGCCGCTGAACGTTTTAAGTTGATGCCAGATATCGATAAAGAAGTCATCCGCAAAGCTTTTTTATGGTTGTCTTTGAACCCCGTGCTTTGGCCTGATCATTGTATTTCGATCAACCTTTCAGGCAATAGTTTAGGTGCCGAAGGTATGGTGGAATATATCGCCCAGCAGCAACACATTTTTGATATTCCAAGCCAATGTATTTGTTTTGAAATTACTGAAACCACCGCGATCCAAAATCGCAATCGTGGTATGGAAATGTTGAAGCAGTTACGTAAACTCGGTTTTTCATTTGCACTGGATGATTTTGGCAGTGGTTTTGCCTCTTATGGTTATCTGCGTGAGCTGCCGGTGGATTATGTCAAAATCGACGGCTGTTTTATTAAGAACCTCGCCGTGAATGCTAAAGACTACGCCATCGTTAAATCGATTCAGGATGTTTGTCGGGTTATGGGAATCGAGACTGTTGCTGAATTTGTTGAGAATCAGGATATTGTTGACAGGTTGTTGAGCATAGGCATTAACTATGCGCAAGGTTATGCGATAGGGCGCCCGCAACCCTTAGCTAATTATCGTGAGCAATACGAGATGAGGCTTGCACAACGCGCGTGAAGGATTGCGCTTTTAGCGTGATTATGCCAATTTAGCAAAAGGCGTAATTAACATAGCGATAACAAAGGAATGACTATGGATGGACTCACTGGCAAGGTCGTGATCATCACGGGTGCCTCAGAAGGTATTGGTCGGGCGCTCGCAGTGGCAATGGCGCGAATGGGCTGCCAACTAGTGCTCAGTGCGCGTAATGAAACACGTCTCGCCTCACTCGCTTTAGAAATCGCTAATTATGGTCCGCCTCCTTTTGTATTTGCCGCCGATGTCTCCAGCCCAGAACAGTGTGAAGCCTTAGTTGAAGCTGCTGTTGCGCATTATGGCCATCTCGATATTTTGATTAACAATGCTGGCATGACTATGTGGTCACGTTTTGATGAACTGACTCAGCTCTCGGTGCTTGAAGACATAATGCGGGTGAATTATCTTGGTCCTGCGTATTTAACCCATGCCGCGTTACCGCACTTGAAAGCCAGTAAAGGCCAAGTGGTGGTTGTGGCGTCAGTCGCTGGATTAACGGGCGTTCCTACTCGCAGCGGTTATGCCGCTTCTAAACATGCTGTGATTGGTTTTTTCGATTCTTTGCGGATTGAATTAGTGGATGATAATGTGGCCGTAACTGTTATTTGCCCCGATTTTGTAGTGTCACAAATTCACAAACGTGCCCTCGATGGTGCAGGTCATCCTTTAGGTAAATCTCCGATGCAGGAAGCTAAGATACTGACGGCTGAGCAATGCGCTAATATGATGTTGCCAGTGATTGCAACTCGAGGCCGTCAACTGATTACTTCACTTCGCGGTCGTTTGGGGCGTTGGCTTAAGCTGATCGCGCCAGGCTTAATCGACAAAATTGCCCGCAGGGCGATCGCCTCCGGGCATTAAAGTCTTTGCCACTACAAGCTATTTGCCACTCTTATTGAGGTGCTTAATGATTGATTGTTCTGCCTCACTTTGGGTCGCTTTGTCCCCATCGATATCGATAGTCACAGTCGCGTTATGGCCCGTCATATCCTCTGCAATATGAAACCAATCTGGATGCCAGTAAAAGCTGGCTCCTTCTAGGGTTTGCCAGTTATGTACGCCTGATTTTTCACCTTGATAAATAAGATCTTTTATCGAATAACCCATATATTTACCCCATTAATTTCATGATTGTTAAAAATATAAGAAGCTAAATGGTGCACGTCATCTTAACCTAGGTATGTGCTTTACATCACATTTTCAGGTAAACATAAACCCCGCCAGAGCGAGGTTTATGAATAGCGTTAGTATCTTAGCGAGATTAAGGTTTAGCACACTTATGGTTTGGTGCACTGGGTTGGCGAACCCACGCCTTTCCACTGTGTAGTGCCATCAGTGAGTGACAGGGGCACAAAGGTTAAACCTTGGCTCATATTGGCGGGTGGCAAGTCGGTTTCTAACTCATACATGCCCATGGGGATAGCCCCTGATGTGGCATTGGCGGCTGTTTGCGAGGCCGCAAGGCTTGAGTAGTGCAGGCCTAACATATCGAAATGGCTGCGCCAATCTTTGCCTGTGAGTTTACTCAAAGACACCAGCATAAAGTCGTTGCCCGGAATATCTTTCACCGTTTTGCCACCGTAGACACTATTGCCTTCAAACGGAAATTGGCCAAAGCCCAGTTTGCTACGAATCGCTTCCCAATCACTGGCGTTATTCGCATATTTACCGAAAATACGACTGTGTTGATACAGCAAGGTAAAGAGATTAAAGCCATTGTTCAGAGTAGTGCCGTCACTGAGCGTCATGCCGTGAGCCTTAAGCGCCATTTGGATGTAAAACGCCATGCGATAACCGTTATGGACAGCATAAGCATTGCTGGCCCAAGGCGCAGTGTATCTGTCTTCACCAACATCGAGCACCTTACAATTGGCGCCAAACACTAGGCGTTTACCACTGGTGTCTGTTGTACCTGCGGCATCGGACATAAACACATAAAAGAGATCCTTGTGGTTCATGTGACCATCGGTCACTGTGCCTGTATTGCCGTCGCGCAGATAATGGGTTTTCCACTTCACCACATAGGGGAAGATATTGTTGGAGTTTTCCCCTGCGCGGCTGCCATAACCTGCCCAGTTATCATGATCATTTGCCGCAGCATATTGCACATTGAGACGGTTAGTTTGCAGATTGTGGCCTAACTCATGGTTATCACCCCAACCCGTTGGGTCGATATTCCATGCTGCGTCCCAAGGATTACCGCTACAACCTCCACCGCACTGGGCATTTTGGTCATAATTCGCGTGTTGAATGATAGTGCGGGTATGCAGACTATTATCGATACAGTCGTCGCCAAACAGTCCTTTGCAGGCCGCTAGCACATCGGCGGGTAAGGATTCACTTAAGCTCTTGCCTTGGATCTTAAGTCCCGCAAGGGTGTAAACACTGTTGATATGGTCATCGACAATACTTTTGAGTAGCGCGTTTACATCGGGCACATCCCCGCCGATGGCGTTTAAAAAGCGGTCGCGACGCAGATGCTGCTCGGCACCATCGGTACGTAAGTCCACATGGGGTAATTCGGTATTTTGGATGCGATCGTTAAAGGCTGCTATTTCTGCAGGGTTTGAAAAATCCATAATGGTCGGATGTTTAGCCACATGCTCAGCGCTGACTTCGACACTTAACGCGCCGCCATCAGCACTCGAAGTATCGATATACAGATAAATCGGCCCGCCGTAGGGGGAAGAAAATTCAAGACTTTGTCCTTGAGCTAAGCGCAGGCGTTGCTGCGCCAACTCCAATGGACCGCGGTAGATTTTCTGCTCATAGGCACGGTTAGTATTGCGTCTGTGGTAGTTGAGTTTGATCTCCACATTCGCAGCGCTGCTATCGAGACGAGTCAGTTTAATGGTTTGTCCTGGCAGCGCATACCAGCCCGTGGTCGTCCATTGGCCTGCATAGGGCACGCTAATGGTTTTATGTTCTGTGACTGTCGCAGGATAAGCGTAGTGCGCATTGCTGCCCTTGCTGAGGTTGGCTCTGTCGGTAACATATTCACCTAAATCTGGCTGGGCTAAGTTATGGCTACGGGCATAGCTGACGGTCCAATCGGCAAACAGGGCCTGCTGCCACTGGGCATATTCGCTGTAGGCAATGGGATAGTCAATCTCGCTGCGATACTTATCGGCGAGCATCAGTCCGGCTTTCATCAAGGGGAAGTCTGCTTTGGTAAACACATCGATAGCATGGTTATCTAAGGTTTCAGCATTGGCTCGATACCAATCGGCACCCGCCTTGAATGAGTCAACAAAGGCGGCAGTATTACAGCTCAAGTAATTACCGCCGCAGTCGTTGAGTACTGAGGTGTCGAAGCGGCCTTCGTTAAGCTTACCGAGCAGATTATTCACCTTGGCCAGGGCGGTGTCTTCGACCAAAATGTCGGTCACACTGAGGTTATTGGTATTGAGTTTTGACCAGTAATTGCCAGAGGTAGAAAGCCCCATCTCAAGGTAAAGTGGCGACAGTATTGGGCTTTCATTACGCCAGTAGTTAGAGAGCAACAAGGGAATTCCTGCCGCTTTGGCCTTAGCGATCGCGGCTTTTATACCTGCAAAACCGAGTGACTGACGGTCTATGTCACTAATGATAATTAGATCTGGTTTCAGTGTGTTGATACAGTTGCTTAACTCGCTGTAGTCACAGGTATTTGCTGTATTAATGCTATGGGCTGCGGGGTAGTTGTTTGTGAGCCAAGTGCGGATCCCTTCATTATGGGGAAAGTACCAACTGTCAGCCTTGCTCGGCATTTGGGCGGTCACTATGCTGAGGCCGTCTTTTTTATCGGCACCTTTGGTCAGCCAGCCTAAAAGATTTTTCAATAAAGTATCAGTTTGCGCCGAAGTGTTGACGGAAAACAGATTTCCTCCCATGGCCGCATATCTTTGCCCCTGTTGCTCGCCCGCCATCACTAACCCACGAACGGCGCTTTCCCCACTGCCATCGACATTTGATGGCAAGACTGTAAAAGTGTTCTCCGGCATAAAGCTCGAAAAGGTAATTGAGTCATGGGTTGGATGCCAAGAGATGCTGCTACCGACACCTTGATATAGCTGATTTATCTGGGCTTTACGTTTGATGTCGATATTAGCGAGTTCGGCGATGCTGAAATCAATTAACTCACTCGCATTGGCAAGCCTGTGGTCTTGGTGCTTAATGGCATTTTCGGCATTACTGATAAATGTCGGCGTGATAGTGCAATCGGCCGTCATGGCCGCAGTGGTGTAAGTCAGCACATTGAGTGTGCCACCACAGCCAGTAATGCCCTCAAGTGTAAAGCCGGTATCGGCTGTAATGCTAAAAATAGCGCTTTTGCCAGACTCCACTTTTTGGCTGCTTGGACTCAGTGCGCCACCTATTACCGATAGGCTGCTGGCGGTGTATTGCACCAGCGCGGGAGGTTGGACTGGCGGCTGAGTGGGTGTTGTCGTGCCAGTATCTTCTGAGCCGCCACCGCATCCGCTAAGCAGTATGGCAATGTAGGCATAAAGTAGTCTAATCCTCATGGGAGTCCTTGAACCTTGTGTATTTAACATTTGGTTGACATTGTATCTTGTTGCTCCTGTTTTCAATAGAATTAATTATATAATTTTATTGAAAATCATGATGTTATATTTGACGCTTGTCAAAAAACAGGCACAAAAAAACCGGCTTCTTGCCGGTTTTTTAATAGAGATATTAATTAATCTTGCTGTTCACGTGCGATTGCGCGATAACCAATATCGGTACGGAAATACACATCATCCCAGTGAATTTCATCAACCAATTTATAGGCGGCTTTTTGCGCTTCGGTGACTGTGTTACCCAGTGCCGTCGCACACAATACGCGACCGCCGTTGGTAACGACGTGGCCGTTTTTCATCTCAGTGCCCGCATGGAACACTTTGCCATTGTTATCGCCAAGGCTGAGACCGTCAATCACATCAAATTTGCGATACTCATCTGGGTAACCGCCAGCGGCCAATACCACGCCCACGGCTGCGCGCTCGTCGTATTCAGCTGTCACTTTATCTAACTCGCCACGGGTGGCGGCTAAACAAAGTTCCACTAAGTCAGACTTTAAACGCATCATAATCGGCTGAGTTTCTGGATCGCCGAAGCGGCAGTTGTACTCGAGTACTTTGGCGCTGCCATCGGGCGATATCATCAAACCCGCATACAGGAAGCCTGTGTAGATATTGCCTTCTGCCGCCATACCATCAACCGTTGGGCGAATGACGTTCGCCACAGTCCAATCGTGTACCGCTTGAGTCACCACAGGTGCTGGCGAGTAAGCGCCCATGCCGCCCGTGTTTGGGCCGTAATCGCCGTTATCACGGGCTTTATGATCTTGGCTGGTGGCCATTGGCAGAATGTTTTTACCATCGACCATCACGATAAAGCTGGCTTCTTCGCCCTTGAGAAACTCTTCAATCACTACGCGCGAACCCGCCTCGCCAAACTTGTTACCGGCGAGCATGTCATCAATTGCGGCATCGGCTTCGGCTTGGTTTTGGGCGATGATCACGCCTTTGCCCGCGGCTAAACCGTCAGCTTTGATGACCACTGGATAACCTGTTGTGGCCGTTAATTCACGCACGAAAGCTTTGGCATCGCTGATTTCAGTGCAGTTTTTATAACCCGCCGTAGGAATATTGTGGCGGGCTAAAAAGTCTTTAGTGAAGGCTTTTGAACCTTCGAGTTGGGCTGCGGCCTTAGTTGGGCCAAAAATCGCTAAACCTGCGGCGTTGAAGGCATCGACGACACCGATAACGAGTGGTGCTTCTGGGCCGACTATGGTCAGTTCAATCTTATTGGTTTTCGCAAAATCGAGCAGAGCAGGGATGTCGGTGGCGCTGATCGCCAGATTTTCAACATTAGGTTCTAGGGCTGTGCCCGCATTGCCGGGTGCTACATAAACGGTATCAACTTGAGCCGATTGAGCGGCTTTCCAAGCTAGGGCATGTTCGCGGCCGCCACCACCAATGATTAACACTTTCATGGTTAAAACTCCCACACATCGCAAAGGAAAAGGCCCTAATCGCTAGGGCCAAGTTTGATTTAAGTTGTTATCAATGACGGAAGTGGCGCATGCCTGTCATCACCATGGCCATGCCGTGCTCGTCTGCAGCAGCGATGATTTCAGCATCGCGCATTGAGCCGCCCGGTTGGATGATACAGCTAATGCCCGCAGCCGCTGCGGCATCGATACCGTCACGGAAGGGGAAGAAAGCATCGGACGCCATCACAGAGTTCACCACTTCTAAGCCTTCATCTGCGGCCTTGATGCCGGCGATTTTAGCGCTGTAAACGCGGCTCATTTGGCCTGCGCCGACACCGATAGTCATGCCGTCTTTGGCATAAACGATGGCGTTAGATTTAACGAATTTCGCCACTTTCCAGCAGAACATTAAGTCTTTCAGTTCGCTTGCAGTAGGTTGACGTTTAGAAACCACTTTGATGTCTTCTAAACCGACCATGCCTTGGTCGCGATCTTGTACCAGCAAGCCGCCGTTAACACGTTTGTAGTCTAAGGTTTGGGTCTTAGTATTCCATTGACCACATTCTAATAAACGCACGTTGGTCTTTTTCGCAACCACATCGCGCGCCGCTTGGCTAACGCTTGGGGCGATAATCACTTCAACGAATTGACGCTCAACGATCGCACTCGCCGTCGCAGCATCTAATTCGCCGTTGAAGGCGATAATGCCACCGAAGGCTGAGGTTGGGTCAGTTTGATAAGCGCGGTTATAGGCATCGAGTAAGTCTTTACCTAAGGCCACACCACAGGGGTTAGCGTGTTTAACGATAACACAGGCGGGTTCCAAGAATTCTTTTACGCACTCAAGGGCGGCATCGGTATCGGCAATATTGTTGTAAGACAAGGCTTTGCCTTGCAACTGAATCGCGGTAGCCACAGAAGCTTCATCAATTTTAGTGTCAACATAGAAAGCCGCTGCTTGATGGCTGTTTTCGCCATAGCGTAAGTCTTGTTTCTTCACTAATTGGGTGTTGAACGTGCGTGGGAACTTAGAATCAGCAAAGCATTCGTCCGTGCTGTGTGCTGGAACCATAGTACCGAAGTAGTTGGCGATCATGCCATCGTAACCCGCAGTGTGCTCAAAGGCCGCAATCGCTAAATCGAAACGCGTCGCATGGGTCGTGCAGCCATTGTTAGCCGTCATTTCTGCAAGTACGCGATCGTAATCGGCCGCATTCACCACGATAGTCACATCTTTATGGTTTTTCGCCGCAGCGCGCACCATAGTTGGACCGCCAATATCGATATTTTCGATAGCGTCTTCTAAGGTACAACCGGCTTTAGCTACAGTTTCAGCGAAGGGATAAAGGTTAACCGCAACCAGATCGATGGCATTGATATTGTTGTCGGCCATCACGCTTTCATCAAGACCGCGGCGCGCTAAAATGCCGCCGTGCACTTTAGGGTGCAGCGTCTTAACGCGACCGTCCATGATCTCAGGGTGTCCTGTGTAATCAGATACTTCGATAACAGGCACGCCGTTATCCGCTAACAGGCGAGCGGTGCCGCCAGTCGATAACAATTCTACACCTTGGGCGTGAAGTGCTTTGGCGAACTCGAGAATTCCGGTTTTATCTGAAACGCTTAACAGCGCGCGACGAATGGGTCTGGCATTATTTGCAGCAGTCATTTGGGTACAGGGTCCAGTTATTTTAGTTTCAAGGATCTTTCGGAAAACAGAACAGCCTTAACGCTGTACTGCTTTCCAAAAGTCCCTTGGTCCTATTTTTACTTTATTAGTTAACTTTTTATCCCTTCGTCACAGCGCGCGTATTCTAGCGTAAAACTCGATTTACGGGTGTTTTTTCTGCGTGATTTCACAATATTCATATCAGAACAAAGCGGCATTGCCGTCTTGGCTTTCAGTAAAGTTAAAATTACCTCTTGACCTTGGAGCAGGCTCCAAGGTTTATACTTGCATTATTGAGTTGTATGCTGGAAATGATCCCTGAGTTGTGGGCTATTTCGCAAAGGATGAAGACATGTATCGTATTGGTGAATTGGCGGATTTATGTGAGGTGAAAGCCGACACGTTAAGATTCTACGAGAAGCACGGCCTACTCGCGCCGTCGAGCCGTACTGAGTCTGGCTATCGAGTATATACCGAGGCCGATGCTGCGCGATTACGCTTTATTTTACGGGCGAAAGCTGTGGGTTTTACCCTCAATGAAATCAGTGAATTGCTGTCAATTGAACTCGATAAATCTAACCGAGTCTGTGCCGATGTAAAAGGCATGGTTGATTGTAAATTGGCTCAAGTACAGGCCAAAATTGCTGAGCTGAATCATTTTCAAGCGAGTTTACAAAGCTTGTCTGATGCTTGCTGTGGTGGGCCACGTAGCGCCGAACATTGCTCTATTTTAGAGGCGTTGGAGTCCAGCACTGAGCGGGTACGCGTTGAGCATCACTCTCATAATGTAAATCAGTACCAAGCGCACCAGAATAATCACGGCAAAGCCATTTATGAAGAGTCAGGGAATTAATTATGTTATTGAAGAATTTTATTGATCTGTTTTTAGACTCGGCGCCTTGGTTATTACTGGGCCTGATTTTAGCTGGGCTATTAAAAGTATTCGTGCCAATGGCGTGGATGCAAAAGCAGCTCGGTGGTCACGGTTTTAAAACCGTAGTGAAAGCGGCGCTGCTTGGCGCACCTTTACCTTTGTGTTCTTGTGGCGTTATTCCTGCGGCGGTAGGATTGCGCCGTTCTGGTGCCTCTAAAGCAGCAACGACTTCCTTTTTAGTGTCGACGCCAGAAACGGGCGTCGATTCAATCGCCGTTTCCTACGTGTTACTCGGCCCCTTTATGGCGATCGTCAGACCGATTGCAGCGATTACCAGTGCGATTGTGGCTGGCTTACTCGTTGGTCGCGATGATGACGATGGCAAGTCAGTGGTTAAGGTAAATACTCAATCAGATAAGCCATTAGAGGGGGAGGCGTCAGTGGCGTCTTGCTGTGCCTCAAAATCAGTGGCTCAGCCAGAGATGGTAAAAGCCGAAGCGGTTAAAAGCTGCTGCTCATCGACTACGCCTACGATAACGCCCGTAAAGTCTTCCTGCTGTGGTAATAACGGTGTTGATGCACCTGCAGCCGAGCCAAAGCCGAAGATCAAAATGACGCCTATGGCGGCGCCGAGCTTAATGGCGGGTCCTTCAAGTGTTATGGCTGTTGGCGGTCAAACCATGGGATCTGTTCAAACTATGGGTTCTGTGGTCAAGGTTAACGCTGCTGAAAGCGTGGGGTCATGTTGTGGCAGTCAAACCACAGAGCCTGAAAAAATAGTGGTGGTGAAAAAAGGCGCTTGCTGTGGTGGCAGTGCTAAGGATGCTGAGCAGGTTAGTGCTAACACTGCAGGCGATAGCTGCTGTGCGTCTACTCAAGATATGGCGACTGAGTTTAAGTCGCAATCGGTACTCAGTCGTATCGGAATTGGCCTTAAATATGCGGCAACGGATTTAGTGCGTGATACTACGCTGTGGCTGCTGGTGGGCTTATTTTTCGCAGCTCTGGTACAAACCTATGTGCCGGCTGACTTTTTAGCTAAATGGGGCGATGGCATTCTGGCTATGCTAGTGATGGTGCTCGTTTCTGTGCCTATGTATATTTGCGCGACCGCATCGACACCGATTGCCGCTGGATTATTACTGGCGGGAGTGTCACCGGGTGCTGTACTCGTGTTTATGATGGCAGGTCCGGCAACCAATATAGCGACTTTAGGCATAGTGGCTAAAGAGCTAGGTAAACGTGCGCTGTGGGGCTACCTTGGCGGTGTGATTGGCGTGGCCTTAGTGGCCGGTATGTTGGTCAATTATCTGGTTAATACCTTTGGTTTTGTGGTGATGCCACAAATTGGTGAAGAGCACCAAATGTTACCTCAATGGTTAGTGGCAACCTCTGGCATATTGCTGGCGTTACTCATGGCAAAAGTGGTTTTTGAGAAGATCCCAAGAAGCTGGGTTCGCCGCAACGATTGCTGTTCTTAGTCGATTCATATTCCACCAAGCAGTATCAAACAAATAAACATCCCAGTGTTGTTGCTAACACTGGGATTTTTTATGGGATTGATTTGCAAACCTATCAGTATTTGTTTGCTTTTTTATCGTCGATAAACGTAGGCGGCCTGTCGGCTTCAGCCTTGTTAATTGATTAGGATGTGAAGGAGCTTATCTCCGCCAAGGTTAAGTTGCGCCATTTCCCTACATCGATATCTAAGGTCACTGCGCCAATTTGCGCCCTGTGTAGGGCAACCACTTTATTGCCCACGGCGGCAAACATCCTTTTGACTTGATGAAACTTGCCTTCGGTGAGCGTGAGTAGCACGGTTTTTTCATCCACTTGCTGCAGTATTGCTGGCAGAGTGAGGGCGGTTTCGCCCTGTAGATTTAGCCCTGCGGCAAACTTTGCGGCTATGGCTGCAGTCGCTTCGCTGTTGAGTGGATCTCGCAGTTGGACACGATAGATTTTTTCGCACTGATATTGAGGTGAGATAATATTAAACGACCAGCGGCCATCGTCAGTCAGTAGCACTAAGCCTGTGGTATCAGCATCTAGGCGGCCAACGATGTGCAGGTCAAATGCGCGATCGATATCGAGCAGATGAAATAGCGAAGGGTAGGCTCCATCCATATTTGAGCACAAGGTATTAGCAGGTTTGTGCAACATGATATAGCGAGATGGGCGTGGCGCTAGCGGCTTTTCATTAAGGCTGACAGTATTATTTTCATGCACTTGCATCGCGCAGTCTGTCGCGATAGCGCCATTGACTGTGATTGAGCCGCTAAGAATGGCGACTCTTGCGGCTTTGCGATCAAGATCTGTGCTTTTACAGAGGAATTTATCGAGGCGCATAGTGAAATCTCAGGAAAAACAATCAGCACAGGTGTTTAAGTAAGCTGCATTATCGCGACTTAGGGAGGATAAGCAACTGCTCTGTCTGAATGTTAAAACTAAGCGTACTGATTTTTAACATTATGACCTTTGTGGATCATCTTGCTGTTCGTTTTGTGTTGATTTGACCGCAGATGTTTTCTATTTGAGCCACTCGATGAGCATATCGTTCATTAAGTGGCTGCTTATTGAGTTGCAGTGCAATGTATTTTATGGGACTTGTTAAGGCGAGGAAAAACTTGGCTTAGTGTTAATAAGTAATTGAGCAAAAATGTAAATACTGCTCAGAATACAGCATATTCCTAAATAAATGAGTAAGCCGAACTCCGTTTGGCCAAAACTGCTGGCCACTAATGGGCCTATCACTGACCCCACCGAATAGCTCAGTAGCATCACTTGAGTCGCTGAAACAATTTGGCTAGCAGGCAAGTCGTCACAAGCTAAGCTGATTGCAATCGGGTAAAGGGCAAAAGCGCTGGCGCCAAGCAAGAGAAATCCAATAATCAGTGTCATATTTGAATGCTGAGTGAGTAGCAATAATGCTGCGACACCCAGTAGGCAAAAGCTTACTATCAAGCCACTTTTGTTAACTCGAGGAGATAAATAACTGACTAAAGGTTGTACCAGCATGCCACCTACAATGATGAGGGCCATAAATTGTCCTGTTTGCTGATCAAGCCCCATATCCAGTGCCACATAGATGGGAAGTAAACCATAGATAGGGCCAAGCAATAATCCAGAGACTAAACATCCCATAATGGCAGGCTGACTTAGGTTTTTTAGCGCAGACAATGACATTGATTGTTGTTCGCTTACCTGAGGTTGACCGCGTTTTACCAGTAGTGCGGGTAAACTTGCCGCGGCTAATAATCCCATGATCACTAGGTAAGGTAGATTGCCCTTTGTACCTAAATAATCAATGGCTAATTGTCCTAAGGCAGTGCCTCCATAAAGCGCTGTCATATAAAGTCCAAGCCGCTTAGCGCGTTGCTTTTGGGTATCGGCCATTAATAGCCATGATTCAACCACCACAAAAACTCCTGCAACCGCAAATCCCGCTATTAGTCGAGAGGCTAACCAGACTCCACTTTTTGGGATTAATATCATAGCGACAACGCTGCAAAGAAGGATATTCAAAAAAAGGATAAAGGCTTTACTGTGGCCGATACGGGCAACAACAGGAGCAATACAAGGCGCCCCCAGTAATAAACCTAAATAAAAAATACTGGCCAGTAATGGAGCAAGTGAGGTGCTGAGTTCGAAAAAAGTGAGCGACAGTGGGATTAAGCTCATCAAGTAGCCTGATGCCAAAGCAAACAAACTTAACCCTGCTACTGGGACGAAAAGGCTGGGCTTTTGAGCCGACTGAGTTAAGGCAATTTTTTCCACGGGCGGTTCCGAAAACAGACAAATAATATACAGCGGGCGGGGTTGCGGTCGCGACTTTAGGCTGGATCGCTGACAGGGTAAAGTGAGTTAGATTGACTGTGGTGGTGAATAATATTTGTGTTTACGATTCATGTAGATATTGGGTTTTCTATGTTGCCTTGTTGCAATACGTTTGTGTTGGTCGCTTGCTGTTCACTGCGTCGCAGTTTTAGTGCACATTCAACGATACCTAGATTCGATTTAGCGCTACACACATTCAATTTTGTGCCAAATTTGGGGAATAATACCTAATCCTACTAATGATCAGAAGGTATGATTAATTAGTTGATTATCACCTTGGTAGAAAGTGTGGCGTGATCTATATCTCAGTTTTAAACATTAATAAAATTACAACGTGGGCAAGGTTTTGTTCGATCTTTGTCCGTTTGAAATTTTAAAACAAAGGTGTCGATCAGAATTTGGTGATTATTGTCGCTAATCGGCCGTTTGTGCGTGCTAGCTCAGCAATAAATGTTGTTGCCAAGTGATAAAATTACAA
Organism: Shewanella sp. SW24; assembly: GCF_025653395.1. Classification (NCBI taxonomy): domain Bacteria; kingdom Pseudomonadati; phylum Pseudomonadota; class Gammaproteobacteria; order Alteromonadales; family Shewanellaceae; genus Shewanella; species Shewanella sp. SW24. The sequence continues at coordinate 54,271 of NZ_JAKKSH010000022.1, read as the reverse complement.
AATAAACCGCTTTGCCAAGTGTGATCTATGCCCTAAATTTGCGTCAAAATAAAATGGTATTAAGGTTGTAACCATGTCTTTAACAGATTCAAGTACTGCTCCACCCAATAAAGCTCCCGTCAGCGAGGGGCTCGATAAGAAAAAAATGCTGATCCTAGTGGCTGATATTGTGCTGTTATTTGCACTTTATTACGGTTTACCCTTCGAACAAGGGGTGAATACTGGGCTGGCCATTTTGTTCTTTGCCGCGATTCTTTGGCTGACCGAAGCGATTCATATCAGTATCACTGCGATTCTTGTTCCTATACTCGCCGTATTCTTTGGGGTGTTTGAAACCAAGGAGGCGATGAGTAACTTTGCCAATCCCATCATTTACTTATTCTTTGGGGGTTTCGTATTGGCTGCGGCCTTGCACCATCAAAAGATTGATACCCTCATAGCGCAAAAGCTGCTGCTAGCCTCTAAGGGCAAACTCAGTATTGCCTGTTTGATGCTGTTTGGAGTAACTGCGCTGCTCTCAATGTGGATCAGCAATACCGCGACCACGGCGATGATGTTGCCATTGGCACTCGGGATTTTGCAGCAACTCGACCGCGAAAAATACCACAGTACTTATGTGTTTTTACTGCTTGGGATTGCCTATTCGGCCAACATCGGCGGTATCGGTACTTTAGTGGGTAGCCCACCGAATGCGATTGCTGCGGCCCAAGTGGGCTTGAGTTTTAGTGATTGGCTGAAGTTTGGTATTCCAACTGTTATCCTCATGCTACCTATGATGTTGATTGCCTTGTATTGGTATTTTAAGCCTGATCTTTCTGCCAAATTCGATGTGAATGTTGAAGCTCAGAAGCTGACATTTCAGGGGAAATTTACTCTGCTTATCTTCCTGACTACCGTATGTTGCTGGATTTTCAGTGTGCCGTTAGCCAAGGCATTAGGTGGCATCACTCAGTTTGATACCATAGTCGCCTTAGGTTCCGTCGTTTTACTCTCGGGTTTAGGCTTGGTCGGCTGGAAGAAAATTGAATCGACCACAGATTGGGGTGTACTCATATTGTTTGGTGGTGGTTTAACACTGAGCGCAGTACTAAAAACGACTGGCACCAGCGTATTTTTAGCTCACTGGATGACAGATATTTTCGGTAGCACTCACATGTCGTTGTTCGTCTTTGCTGTGATTGCTTTTGTGGTGATGTTGACTGAATTTGCCAGTAACACCGCCAGCGCTGCACTGTTAGTGCCTGTATTTGCTGCGATTGCTGAGGCATTAGGCATATCGCCTGTAATGTTATCTGTACTGATTGGTATTGCAGCTTCTTGCGCTTTTATGCTGCCGGTGGCGACACCGCCCAATGCTATCGTTTATGGGTCTGGCCATATCAAGCAATCGGAAATGGTGCGAGTCGGTATGATCATCAACTTTATCAGTATGATTGTCTTGGGTATTATCGCTCATACCTTCTGGGATATTTAACACTGATATAGTTCATGGCAACTTTGTGTTTCAACGTTGCCACTAGAATAGTATTCGCCTTATGAAGAGCATATGGCGGATACTGATTTTGTTTTTAGCTGAGTCGTTCCGAGTTTTTGGGCTTAGTGTCAGGCTTAGTGTTTCGAAGTTTACTCTATGCTTATGTTTTGCACTTAATTTGAGGTTAAGTTGCGACTAAAAGTATTTGCGCTATAAATTGCTTGATGTTGATAACGTAGATAAAAGATTTCTTTTACGTTGATGATATCAATCTGTTCAATGTCATTTTTATATAATACGGGAGCGGTATCGCCTTTAGTGACAGTAACGGCTTGTAAAATAATAGGCTTATCTGTCATGGCAAAAAACACTTCTGCTTGCTGTAAATTCTCGGAAAGATAAACATAAGCTGTCTGCGGCTCGGCAGAATTATGATCACTGCGAGTAAAGGCTATCCCTTGCTCGAATGGGCGAATGCATTGCTGAGTTTCATCGTTCCAAGTCCCTCCCTTGTCGAGACAAGTATCAATTGTGAGATGTTGTTGTAAACCCCATCCTGTCACCACTAGCAAGAGTACTGCGCCCAGTAAGAACATTGCTTTTTTCAATTTTCGTTACCTTTACAAATTAGCTCGGCTGAGCGGTTGTATCTTAGCTCAATCCTCTTATTTATAGGCATTTAACCATTGGTTAAACGCTGAGGAGGGTAAAGCTCCGGCTTGCTGTGCGAGTATGTGGCCTTGTTTAAAAATCATTAAGGTTGGAATAGATCGAATATTAAATTGAGCCGCGAGGGCTTGCTGTTCTTCAGTATTGATTTTACCGAAGCGAAATTGAGGCTCCCAAGTTTTAGCTGCTGCAGAAAATATGGGCGCAAAACTTTTACAGGGCCCACACCAGCTGGCCCAAAAGTCAACGACTAGGGGAAGCTCAGATTTATTGGCATGGTTGGCAAAGTTTGCGCTAGTGAGTTCAATCGGCGCAGCCGTAAAGACACTGAGCTTACATTTACCGCAAGTGGGTTGTTGGTTTAAACGCTCATTGGGAACGCGGTTTAACGTATCGCAATGGGGGCAGGCAATAATCATGGCAAAGCTCCAAAATAAAACGTTTATACGACTTATATATTGGGCTAACCGACAGTAATTTAAAGGGCGAGTGATGATGTTATCGCCCGTGATAACCTTATTATTAAGGATTAAGCAGTGAACCGAGCTGCAGAAATGTTTAGATTGCGCCGACAAGCCCGCTCGTCGGTGATAAAATCCTGCGCAAAGTTGAATATCACGCCCTAAGTGCGAACAAGAAAAGAGAATGAAGATATGACTGAATTAGAAGTAATCGAGCTGCAAGTGGGCGAAGGAAAAGAAGCGGTAAAAGGCGCACTGATCACCACCCAATATCGTGGATTTTTGCAGGATGGTACCCAATTCGATTCATCCTATGATCGTGGTCAGGCGTTTCAATGTGTAATTGGTACTGGCCGTGTGATTAAAGGCTGGGATCAAGGTATTATGGGGATGAAAGTCGGTGGCAAACGTAAGTTGTTAGTCCCAGCTCACTTAGCCTATGGCGAGCGCCAAGTGGGTGCTCATATCAAACCAAATTCTGATCTCACCTTTGAGATCGAATTGCTCGAAGTGCTGACTCGCGACTAAGCGTGACAGGACTGCGAGAGTCTGTGTAAGCTCGATTGAGCCAATATGATTCTGGCTCATCTTGCACTCCTCGCTATGTTGCTTCGGCATAGGGTGATTTACACTAGACTCAATTTTCCCACTTAAAGGAAAGATATTTGTCGTGGCTTCGGATACTGCAGCAGAGTTAATTGCGCAACTTCAGGCTGAGATCGCTCAGCTAAAAAGTGAAAACGCTCATTTAGCAGCGTTGAATTATCGTGCCGAAGAAAAACTCTTTGCGGCCCTCGATGGTAATGGCTTATGTCTATGGGAACAGCATATTCCAAGCGGAAATTTAACCATATTTAACATGCGCTGGGGCGAAATGCTCGGGTTTAGTCCTGAAGAGTTTGCTGCCCATGTTGATATCTGGAAAAGTAAATTACATCCAGAAGATAAAGAGTGGGTGATAAAAGCCTTTGAAGATCATGTGAATGGTCAAGCCGATTACTATCAAGCAGTTCACAGAATGCTACACAAAGATGGCAGCATAACCTGGGTGTCCGATCGCGGGCGTATTGTCGAGCGCTTAGCTGATGGAACACCACTGCGAATGATGGGCAGCCATATCGATATTACTCAAGAAAAGCGCTACGAAATAGATTTAGCCCGCTTAGCCCACAGTGATCCACTCACCAACTTAATGAATCGCCAAGCTATTGCCAAAGTATTCGATGAATCCTCGCTACCAGGTATTCGCGGAGCGTTATTTTTTATCGACCTTGATGGTTTTAAAGCGTTAAATGACCGTCACGGACACAAGTTTGGTGACAGCCTGTTGATGCACGTTGCGCATACTTTGGTATATCACGCCGGTGAATTCGCGCAGATCGCACGGTTAGGTGGCGACGAGTTTGTGATATTACTGCCGTCATTTGATCGTGAATCTTTAGGGGCGCTCGCACAATCATTGCTCGATGTTTATCGAGATAAATTCCTGCTAGAAGGTTGTGAAGTAGAGGTAGGCCTGAGTATCGGTATTGATATATTTGGCTATGGTGATAGTTTTGCCGAGAGTTGTGATCGCGCGGATGCCGCCATGTATCGCGTGAAACACCAAGGAAAGCATGGATATTGTTTTTATCAGTCGTCGGAATAATGATCCAAGCCTGCAGATCTTAGTAATACTTAATTTATATTTGATTACAGTGCCTTATTCGAACAAAAAACCACCTTTAATGGTGGTTTTTTGTTTTTAGCTTTTTAAGCTTAGTGTCATCAGCTTATGGAGTTACAAAATTAAATGGTTGATGGCAACTGACACAATAGTTTTCAGATTTTTTGTGTACATGGTGGCACTTACTGCAATTAGTTTCTGTGTCGAAGTGGCGATTTTTATGAGGATTGGTTGGTTTTACATCCGCCGTTTTTTCCGCTAATTTCTTAGTGTTGTGGCATTGTACACACTTGAGCATAGGGACGGCTTGTCGTTCTTCTGCACCATGGCAGCTTGCACATTTAAGCCCTTTCGCCATATGAGTTTGATCGAGTAAAGTACTCTCTTTAGCGAACGCGCTGCCAGCGAAAATACCCAAAATAATAGCCAATATAATTGTTAAGTTTTTCATTGTTTGATCCCATTATTCATTTCACAGGATGCCAAAATGTGAGGCATCCATTATTGATGACTATGTGTTCTATAGTTTTGCTACATATTTGCCCGCTAAATAGCCGAAGGTGTAGCAGCGACCTAAAGACAAGCCAAATACCGTTAATGGGTAGTCAACGCCACCATAGAAACCTGCTCCTAGGTTACCAACAATGAATAAACCTGGAATTTCCTTACCATCGGCATCAAGTACTTGGTGGTTGTCGTTAACGAGAATTCCTGAACATAAAGTAGAAATACGCATACGACGGTGAATACCGTAAAACGGTGGTTTGAGCACTGGTACCATTTTGCTTCTAGGTTTACCGAAGTCCTCATCTTTACCTTTTTTGCACAGCTCGTTATAACGGTTAACGCTGGCAACAAAGGTTTTTGGATCGCACTCTAACTTCACAGCCAATTCTTCTAATGTGTTAGCTGAATGGGTGTTGATCAAAGAGGGAAATACTCCTGTTTTCTCACCAGGAACTTCAGGCATATAAACTTTAAGCTCTTCAGGAGAATAGAGGTGGCCAGGCCAATCCTTCGCTTGCGTCATATAGTCAGAATCAAATACTTGTGAGTAATGCCCCGCATTCTGCTCATCTTTCAAGTAGTTATTCATTAGAGACATCTCAACCTTCTCATTCACAAAGCGCTCACCTTTACGGTTTACCGCTAAGAATGGCATGTCACACATGGAAGCCGGGCCGGCATCGAAGTCGTGCAACATTTTGGTATGTCCAACAGGTTCGATAACGCCGCCAGCCCAATAGGCCATAGCAAAACCGTCACCGGTACGATCCATTTGTTTACGTTCAAAGTTTTTCAGTTCGGGGATGAAGAAGTCACACATAGCTTTGTTATTTTGATAGTCGCCAGAGGACAGAATGACACCTTTCTTCGCCATGTATTTGTGGTACTTACCATCACGAGTTTGAGCAATGACGCCGATGACTTTTCCTGACTCATCCTGGATTAATTGTTGTGCAGGAGTATTAAAGAAAAACTTAACGCCTGCTTTTTCTGCTGTTTTAGATAATGCGCGCATAGCATCACCCGTGGTGTAGGGTTTAGGGCCGCAGAAAGAAGTGATAAAATTTAAACGGTCATCAGTATCAGCAATTCCGCGAATACCGTGCTGCACTTTGGTACCTTGGTCAACAATCTGGCCGCCACCTTGTTTCACTCTATCGATAACCCAAGTGACAGCTTCACCTGAATTGTAAGCCCATTGCTTAAGAAGACCGGGATGTGAACGGTGCGCGTTATCCGCCATTAAACGGCTAACTAAAGCTTCAATTGCTGATTTATCACTGTTTTTCAGGTCAATTCCTGAACCAGTGTTTCCTTGAGAGACAGGGATGGCTTGCTTTTGTAAACACGCAACGGTTGCACCACTTTCTCTGGCTGATAGAGCCGCAGGCACACCAGAAGCTCCAGCACCGACGACGACAACATCAAAGGTTTGGGTTGTTGCAATATCTTTATCAGCAATAGGTTTTGGCTTAGGTAGAAAATTGAGCGTTGCGCCGCCAATTTCGCCATATTCAGTGCCAACTTGAAGGGGTGCAGCACTCGCTGAAGCAATACCAAGACTTGCAAAGGCTAAGCCACCACTTCCCACTGCAGCTCGAGTTAGGAAACTTCTTCGAGATATACCATTTTGCAGGACGCTAGCAGTGTATTGATCGATTTCTTTCGGTTTCTGTGAATGCTCTTTACTCATTTTGATACTCCTTGGGTCCTCATTGCTAAGGTCGATATGACATCGTTAGCAATGACAATGGATCTGGCCATAACCGCATGTGATTTGTTTGCTTTAAAAACTAGAAGTGCAGTTGTGTGAAAGTGATTAAATTCTCATTCATTAACAACATACGTTTAAATGTATGACATATGACAATAAACCAAAAGAGGTATTAATTACATCTTTGCAGTGCTTCACAAAATGCTGGAGTTTTGAGCTGTTAATATGATTATTCTTTTTGAAACAAGCTAATGTAGGACTTTCTTTATTAAATAATGCAGTGAATTTTTTGAGGAAGATGTATTTCTTAAATACAGTGATCAAAATAAAATATGTGTTGTTAAGCTATTTCACTACATATATTTAGTGTTCTAGGTTTACGGGAGTTAATTGTGGTAATGAGGCGTTAGAGTCATCGTTATTTCCGCATCCGATAAATAAGACACATGAAATAGCCATGGCTGGAATAATTAAGAAATTATTTTTCCATTTTTGATCTCAATAATTAAGTCAACGCATTCACCGCAACATTTAAATGGATTGAGCATTTTGCAGTGTAAAAACCGGGTGTATCCAACAAGGCGTGATACACCCGCATTAAGTTTGGTGCAGGGGAGTTGTATTTGTGACTATTTACCTAAAACAAATTTATATGTGACATATAAACGCAGATCGTCAAGATCTTCAGCTTGATCAAAATCGACCATGGCATAACGCGCCTTAAGGCCTAGGCCCGATAACATGCCTGAAAATTTATAGGCGATTGAAAAGTTTGTTTCATTAAAATCTGACGCAGTCCCCTCTGGCACATCGTACTGCCCATAAAAGGCATACGCTTCTAATCCACTCGCCCCTAATTTTTCAAAGTCATAGGCCAGCTTTAACGCGTTGACCTCTTCATTCGCCCGTGCAGATTGATATACCTGTTGAATGACCACTTTTTCATCGCCCCATGGGGTCAGCACTGTGTCATCCCCGGTTTTGGCGTACATATAAGTGAGATCTGCCCCCGCCAATTTGGCGCCTAGATGAAAGCCATATTGATAGGTATCGAGTGGGCCGCCGGTTTCTTCACCAGTGGCTTGTTGTGTTAAATAAGAGGGGGTTAAGTACAGATTAGTCGCACCTAACTGAGTGGATAATTTCACTTTGGCATAGGTTTGATTGAAAACATCTTCCATGCTGTAGTGCCAAAGATGGGCTTCAGTTTGGACTGTTTTAAAGGGCAATTGATATTTAGCACCTAGGGCATAAACTGGGTTATCGGCAACATCTGCCACAATACCCGCTCTTGCTAATTCGCTTTGTACCGCCTCTTTTACGGATACGAAGTTATTATCAGACCACCCCATGGAATCTGTAATATAGAGTGCTGATAACGTTAGATTGTCAACACTCTTATTTTCTGCTGAAAAGCCGCGAAAAGTTCGTGGGATCGCACGAATGTCATGGGGATTCATCATTGGTGTGCGCAGTTCTTGTGCACCTAATTTGAATTGAGTATCCCACCAATTACCTTGGACAAAATACTCCTGTAAACGGTTGACGTTGTCATGGTCGCCAGCGGCATCGCGAGCAACTAGGCCGTAGACATCATCTGAATCATTGGTCCAAATGGGATTTGCAGATGCGAAGCTGGTCCCAAAACTGAGGCCATTCACTTTTGCGGTATTGTAATAAAACAGTCCGCCAAATGACGTATCGTGTTTAGTGTTCGTCGTATTATCAAAGTCACGGGTAAAATCGAATAAGCGTAATTCCCCTTTTAACGTACCTTGACTAAACATTTGATCAATGCTGGTATCTGCTGTAGCTGGAATCGCTAGCGTAGATAGCACAAGCAAAGATAAATAAGATTTTTTCATCATCATCTTCCCTATTATTAGTAAGCCCTGATCAGAATTGTCTGAGCTAGTTAAAGAAATTATGTTTAACATTCTTAGGTTAAATGTATGACGTATGACTAATGTCGACAACGAAGTTAGGATGAATATGAGAAACTAGTTACGAAATTCGTACAGATGTTACTTGGATCAACAAAGATGAATGTTTTTTAATCACTAATGTAGGAAAGATGAGAGTACTTTTTCTGCGTTAATGCGGTTTTATGCTAGTATGGCGACACTAAGCATATTTGGGATAATCAAGTGCATATCTTCAAGCCAATTAAGCAGATAAGAGCATCGAGTGAAGTCGGGCAGCAACTGAAAAATGCTATTTTAGACGGCGAATATAAGGCTGGCGATAAATTACCCTCTGAGCGCGAATTAATAGAATTATTTCAAGTTAGTCGCACTGTGGTGAGAGAGGCGATCAAAAGCCTCGAAGCGGGTGGATTAGTGGAGATTCGCCAAGGTGCAACAGGTGGCGCATTTGTTAAGCACTTAACCTTTGAACGTTTAAGTGATGCTTGCCAAGATTTATTTCTCATGGGGAAACTTTCCCTTCCTGAACTGTGTCAAGCACGCATGCTGATTGAGCCGCAAGTGGCTAGAATGGCTGCTAAAAATTGCACTCCAGAGCAAGCTAAAGCTTTGCAAGAGGCGAATAGTCATGAAAGTGACTCATTGGCTTATCCCGAAACTGTCATATTGCGATCTCAAGTACATTATTTGCTCGCTGAAATGTCTGGAAATCGCTTTTTAGAAGCGATCGTAAAATCCTTGTTGGTTTTATTAAGTAATCAAACGACTAAGTTTCAGCCACCGACTGATGAAATTCATCCTTTAGGTTTGCATGATGTCATTGTCGAAGCGGTTATCGCAAAAGATGGGGCGAAAGCTGAGGCCGAAATGTTTGCACACCTTGAGGATTTTAATCAGCGCCTAATAGAAATTGAGCGTAAATATATGGATAAACGCGCTTAAGGCAAAGAGTTGCAACCCCAAAGTTCAACCGTGGCTGTTTGTTTGTTGGGTACGCCAATCCAATGACTCATGGCTTGGCATTGCACTTTTCCTGAGATTTGAGTGAAGCAAAGTTCAAAATCCCCTGCTTCGGGCGTGCGACCTAAGCGCAACACAGGCAAAATGGGCAGCTTGGGCTGATAATGCCAGCTGCCATTTTTAAGATAGGCATCATCTGGGATTTCCATTCCTGCACCCGTACCTTTCACTCTTGCTTCGACCAACACTAATCCTTGTGGCGTGACGTTATAGTCTTCCTCCCAGCGAATTTTTTCTATGCTGTGGTTCCATGCCAAGGTGAAGTTGTCTGTGGGCACTTGGGCCCACAGCGTGCCCGCTAGGCCTAAGCACAGGCCTAGCATCTGTTTACCTTCAATGGCTGATTAATAACCAATAATATCAAGAGCTTATCCTTGCTCTGCAAGACGTTTGAGTTTGCGTGCTCGCCAGCTGTGTTGCACGATAAATAGCAGCGCGAGCCCAAAGCCAATTTCATCACTTAACGGCGTAGCAAGAATTAAGCTCGCACCCGCAAGGAAGCCGATAACGCGTTCCCACCAGTAGAGTTTTTGTAATAGATATCCGGTAAAGATGACGCCCCAAATACCAATACCCACAGTCGCTTTTAGCAAGACAAACCCAGTGGCTAACCAGCTATCACCTTGAAGCATCAAAGCGGGATCGTAAACCGCCATAAAGGGGATCACAAAACCTGCAATGGCGATACGGATTGCCCAAAGGCTGATCTTAAGGCCTGATTCCTTAGCGATTGGCGCCGCGGCAAAACAGGCTAAGGCAACGGGAGGCGTGAGATCGGCCATGATGCCGAAATAAAATACAAACATATGCGACACAATCAGTGGCACACCGAGGTCGAGTAATGCGGGAGCGGCAATCGAGCTAGTAATAATGTAGTTAGGGATTGTGGGGATCCCCATGCCGAGCACTAGGCAAGTGACCATAGTTAACACGAGTGATAAGAACAAGTTATCTTGGCCAACGGCAAGAATATAGCTCGCGAAGGTCGAGGCAATTCCTGTCAGTGACACTATGCCGATAATCACACCGACTAAAGCACAGGCGATACCCACAGGCACGGCATGACGGGCGCCTTCTACCAGTGCATGCAAGCAGATGGTGAGAGTATCTCTGCCACCTTTAATAAACCAACAAATGGCGACTAATAAGGCGATAACCCCAAATACGACCCCGATCCCGAGTTGGAAGAAGCCAGCGCATAGGATGCCAAGGGCAATCCAAAAGGCAATCCGCATCGCCATTGAGGAAAGTCGCAGTACTATGGCTGAGCCTAAAATCACTATCGATGTGAGGGCGAGTCCTACCATGCCTGAGAACAGCGGCGTTCTACCTGAAAACAGCAAGTAGACTAAAATAAACAAGGGGATAAGGAGATACCAACGCTCTTTAATTGCCGCCCATGGATTAGGGCACTGATCTTTAGGCAGGCCACAGAGATTGGCGCGTTTGGCTTCTAAATGCACCATCCAAAATACGGAGCAGAAATAAAGTAGCGCAGGGATCAATGCCGCTTTGGCTATCTCTATAAAGGGGACGTTAATGGTTTCGGCCATAATAAAGGCCACTGCACCCATGATCGGCGGCATAATTTGGCTGCCCATACTCGATGTTGCCTCTACCCCGCCGGCGAAGGCTGGGCGATAACCGAATCGTTTCATGAGTGGAATGGTAAATTGGCCCGTTGTTACCACGTTGGCAACACCTGATCCTGTAATCGTCCCCATCAATGCCGATGACACTACTGCAACTTTTGCAGGACCGCCGAGCTTGTGGCCAAATAATCCCATGGCAAAGTCGGTAAATAAACGGATCATGCCGGCTTGTTCTAAAAAGGAGCCAAAGAGAATAAACAGGAATATATATGTCGCCGACACATAGGTTGGTGTGCCGTATAGCCCTTCGGTACCGAAGGCTAATTGATTGATGATCTGATCGAATCCATAGCCGCGGTGCATTAAGTCACCGGGTAAATATTGGCCAAATAAGCCATACATCAAAAAGATGCTACAGATGATAGGTAGCGCCCAGCCCATGACTCGGCGCGCTGCTTCAAACACTAATACGATCAAAGTGATACCTATCACTATATCCGCATCGGTCAGATCGCCTGAACGTTGAATTAAGTCGGCTTCGAAATACCACTGATAAGCCGCTGTGGCAATGCCAGCTAGACCGAGTAGCCAAGCGAGTGGCTGCCAAGGCTGAGATTTTCCTCTAGCGGGATAACTTAAAAAAACCACTAACAGTAAAAAGCCCACATGGGTGGCACGCAGTACTTGAGTCGAGACGGGATGAAAAGCGGCAGTGATGATTTGAAAAATAGAAAAAATTAAGGCTGTATAAAATAGAGCCTTGGGCCAATCGCCAGTATTGGCGCTGAGACCTTGTTGGGGATCACTCATATTATGCCTCACAGCATTAGACTACAGAGATGATATAAACGAGATGCCGTTATTCAACGGCATCTCAATTGCTTAGTTTGGAATAGGATGCACAGATATCAGTAAAACTTAGAGTGCACCAACTTCTTTGTAATAACGTTCTGCACCTGGATGCAGTGGTATTGGCAGATTTTTCGTCGCTTTATCTACGCTGATGGTCTTCGCGGCGGAGTGCGCGTTACCGAGTCGGTCTAAGTGCTCGAACATGAGTTTTGTCATCTGATAGGCTAAATCATCCGATACACCGCTTTGAGTCACCAGTAAATTTTGAATGGCGACGGTAGAAACGTCGGTGGTTTGGCCTTCATAGGTCGATGCTGGGATCACGCCATGTTGATAGGCGGGATTGTTAATCTTAGCGATCACATCTTCTGGAATTTCAACAAAGTTGATTGCCATAGTCGCAGCTAAGTCACGGATAGCTGCCATGCCGAGACCGGAAGATTGTAAAGTGGCGTCTAATTGACGATTTTTGATTAGCTCAACGGATTCGGCATAGGGTAAAAACTCGACTTTCCCCATGTCTTCATAACTTAATCCCGCAGCCTTGAAAATCGATCTGGCATTGAGTTCTGTCCCTGATTTAGGGGCACCCACTGAGATACGTTTTCCTTTTAAATCAGCCAAGGTTTTAATGCCAGACTCTTTATTGGCGACGATTTGAATGTAGTTAGGATAAGCCGAGGCAAGTACTCGGATTTTATCCAGCGGCGTTTTAAAGCCTGCATCAATATCACCTTGATATGCTGCTGCGACTGAATCACCTAAAGCGAATGCTAATTCACCACGACCCGCTTGCAATAAATTGAGGTTTTCTACCGAGGCTTTAGTTGCTTGAACTGAGGTTTTAGAACCTTCGATTCCTGTGCCGTAGAGTTGCGACAGCGCAACGCCAATAGGGTAATACACACCACTGGTGCCGCCTGTGAGAATGTTGATAAAGGCGGGGGCAGCAGCCATAGCGGCAGCACTGAGTGTGAGGGTCACTGCTGCGCCGACGGCGACAAAACGTTTTTTGATTTTCATTATGAAATATCCTTATTTTTTATAGTGTTATGTAGGGTCTTTCGAGCGGTAAATACCGTAATCAGCTCAATATAACTACATAAAACCTGGAAAAGGTCAATTAGGCTATAGTCGATAGCTGCTACTTTTGTATCACAAAACTGAGATCTGAGACTGTTTTGAGCAAGGTTGTATTGTGAGGTAAACCTTGGTTGGTTCAATGAAGCGGGCAATAAAAAGGGCTAACCTAAGTTAACCCTATTTGTGTTATTAGAGGACAAACCTCCTAATAACAAGACACTATTTAGTGTTATCTAAGAAACCTTTAGTTGCGTTTTTCGCATGTTTTGCTGCTCTTTTCTCTTTAGGAGACATCAGCGGTTGTTTCTTCGATTCTTTACGGTTTTTTTGCTCTTTACTCATATAAAACTCCATGTACTCTTTGGTTATTCATCAGGCTAATCATGTAAGCCGTACTTAATTGAACCTATTCCATGACGTCCTGATTGAAGCGAAATTTTTATCTCAAATTACAACATTTTAAATTACAAATATCTAAAATCATTGATAATTATCTGTGAATTTATTTGCCTCAATGAGCGATTACAGCAAAATAATCTTATCACCGAATTCCGTACCATGATCCATCTATCACTTAGAATAATTAATGCTAATGCTAGCGTTAACCTGTATAAGAAATATGCGAACAAGGACACAGTACCTCTATTTTCGTCATTGTTTGTGGTTTTAGTGGGCCCTAATTGGAGGCTTAACTAAGTACCATATGCCTAACGTCGGCTCGATTTACCTAACATGCCACCTAATATACCGCGCAAAATTTGTTTACCTAATTGGCTTCCAACTGTGCGTGCCGCTTGTTTTGACAAGGTTTCAGCTAACCCTTGGCGGCGCTTATTGCCAAAAATGAGTTCACTGAACCAACCTTGTTCTTCGGCTTTTTGGCCCGTTTGAGCATCACTTGCTGTGGATGTGGTGTCGCTGGTGGCGTTACCAACTCGTCTTTGGTTAAGGCGTTCGTAGGCCGATTCGCGGTTGATTAACTGATCGTATTTACCTCCAATCGGGCTTTGGACACGGACTTGTTGTAACTCCTCACTTGTGGCGGGTCCCATGCGGCAACGTGGCGGTGCGATGAGCGCGCGCTCGACCATAGTTGGCACGCCTTTGTCGGCTAACATAGACACTAAGGCTTCACCTACAGCGAGCTGGGATATGACGTCGCTAACAACCAGTTTGGGGTTAGGCACAAAGGTTTCGGCGGCGGTTTTGACCGCCTTTTGATCCCTTGGCGTGTAAGCTCGCAGGGCATGTTGAATACGATTGCCTAATTGTCCGAGAATTTCGTTTGGGACATCATCAGGAAATTGCGAGCAAAAATAAACGCCTACGCCTTTTGAGCGAATTAGGCGCATGATCTGTTCGACGCGTTTTAATAGACTCGGTGGGCAATCCTCAAAGAGTAAATGCGCCTCATCGATAAAAAACACTAGCTTAGGTTTTTCGGGATCGCCGACTTCGGGCAGATTCTCAAATAATTCTGAGAGTAGCCAGAGTAAAAAACTTGAATATAAACGGGGTGTTAAAATCAGTTTGTTCGCTGCTAATAAATTGATAATGCCGCGCCCTTGCAAATTAGTGCGCATTAAATCTTCAAGCTGTAACGCGGGTTCACCAAAAAAGTCTTTGCCACCATCGCGCTCTAATCCTAGTACCGAGCGTTGAATCGCTGCGAGGGATTGGGCGCTGATTAAACCATATTTGGCGGAGATTTCTTTGCGTTCCTCGGCAACTAAGGCCAGCATGGCCCGCAGATCATCTAAGTCGAGCAGTAATAATCCTTGGTCGTCCGCCAGTTGAAAGACTATGTCTAAAATACCGCTCTGGGTGTCATTCAATTCTAAAATTCGGCCGAGTAAGGTCGGGCCCATTTCGCTGATGGTGGTACGCAGCGGGTGGCCTTGAACGCCCGCTAAATCCCATAACACTACAGGGTTGGCTTCGTTGTGATAATCCTCAATGCCAATTTGAGTTGCCCTTTGTAATAGCTTTTCACTTGGAGTGCCGGCCATAGCTAGACCCGAGATATCGCCTTTAACGTCTGTGATAAAAACTGGCACGCCTTGGCGTGAAAAACCTTCGGCAATACTCATCAGCGACACGGTTTTGCCTGTCCCTGTGGCACCGGCAATTAACCCATGGCGATTGGCATACTTAAGATTTAAGTGAACCTGTTGTTCACCTTTTCCTATTAATAGCGTATTCAAAGGCATTCCTTATGTTAACGGTAGGGCTTATATTGGAATCGTTGCAGCATCCTTATTTTAGCCTCTGTGTATTTAATCCACTTTAGTGTCGTCGTTCATGCGTATAAAAATTCATCATTGAGTGTTGGCCTTCGCGTAATTTATGTCAACATGGGGCCTGAATAAGCTTGATATCACTTAGCAAAAATGTGTGATTAGCAATATGGGCGTTACCTATGAATAAGGTGTGTTATTTTTGTCATTCACTGAGGCGTGCTTGATGGTGAAATTCCCTTTGATTATGCTGCTCTTGTTCTTTACTGTGCTGACATCTGCCTGCACCGAATGAGTCTGTGGTGCAAGAACCTGTGTTGAATCTTATGAGCCTATGCGAGATAAACAGCGCTGTGTTGCTGAGGTGGATAAAAACCTTTATTTGTATGAAAAACTAAAAGCATTAGAAGAAAATCAACGGCTGAAAATGGCCATAGAACAAGCCACTCAAAAATCGTTAATGTAGAAAGGATATCTATGAAAGGTGCGGGCGGAACACAGGGCGGGACGGGACAATTTTTTATGGGTCTTGCCATGATGTGTGGCGGATTTTATTTATTGTTCAATGCAATACAGGTGAGCTCTAGTTTTGGACTGGGCTATGGCTTATATCGAGTGAATGCCTTTGGGCAAGGCATGTCGATTACCACAGGCATGGTGATGCTACCGTTTATTATCGGCATTGTGATGGTGTTTTTTGACGCTAAGAGTAAGTTAGCTTGGCTGTTGAGTCTAGGTTCGCTTACGGCCTTGGTTGTGGGCGTGATCAGCTCGATTCAATTCCACTTTAAATCCATGTCGGCCTTTGAACTTATCGTGATCCTCGTTTTGGCCTTTGGTGGTTTAGGGTTGTTTTTGCGTTCACTGAAAGACGCGCCCACAAGCGATACACAGGCGAAATAATCACTAGACACTTAATCACTAGGCTCTTAACCACTAGGCTCTTAACCACTAGGCGCTAGAGTGCAAATACGAAATCAGAGTTGTGCATCTAAGCGACTTTAATAGCGGTTTAATGAAAGTTTTAACTACAGAGTGAAGGAATGCGATGCGCTGGCGTGACACTGACAGAAGCTCCAATATCGAAGACAGACGCGGCCAGCAAATGGCATCTGCGGGTGTGCCGAGTGCCTTGTTACTCAGGTTCTTGCCCTTTTTGCTGAGAACTAAACTTGGTCGTGTGGTGTTGCTCATCGGCGGCATTTATATTGCTTTTCAGTATTTTACTGGTGGTCTGTCACTCGACCCAAATACTCAAGCTCATCTTAGCCAATCCCAATCTAGCTCAACAACAGCGGTACAGGATGAAAATGCCCAGTTTGTGGCGGCCATTTTAGGCACCACAGAAACCGTTTGGGGCCAGTTGCTCAAAGGGCAATATCGAGAGCCTAAGTTAGTGCTTTATCGCAATATGACCTCCACTGGCTGCGGTATGGGACAGGCGCAGTCTGGGCCTTTCTATTGCCCTGCCGATAGCAAAGTATATATCGATCTTAGCTTTCTTGATGAGCTTAAAACCTTAGGCGCGCCCGGTGATTTTGCCTTTGCCTATGTGATTGCCCACGAGGTGGGTCACCATGTGCAAAACCTGCTGGGCACGAGCACTAAGGTGCGCCAAGCCCAGCAATCTGGCAGTAAAGTGCAGGCGAATCAATTGAGTGTCGCACTTGAATTGCAGGCTGATTGCTACGCAGGGATTTGGGGGCATTATGTCAATCAACAACTTAACTTACTTGAAGCGGGCGATTTAGCGGAAGGCATTGCCGCCGCCAGTGCAGTGGGTGACGATCGTCTGCAAAAGATGGCGGGTCGCGCCGTACAGCCCGATGCTTTTACCCACGGCAGTTCGGCGCAGCGGGTGAAATGGTTTAAGACAGGGTTTGATTCGGGTAATCTCGCCAGTTGTAATACCTTTGCGGCTAAGTGATTTAGTCTGATATCTCAAATACGTACCGAACAGAAATGCAAGGATAACTGAGTGGCCTTTAACGATACCTTTAGATTGAGCAGCCACGCGGTTATCACTAATGCGCAGGGACAAGTACTGTTGCTTAAGGCCAATTATGGTAATTTTGCTTGGGGTTTGCCCGGTGGCGCACTCGAGCCCGGTGAAACGATTCACGAGGCCTTAGTGCGCGAATGCCAAGAGGAATTAGGCTTAAGTGTGCGGGTTAACTATTTGAGCGGCGTGTATTATCACAGCGCCTATCAATCCCAAGCCTTTATTTTTCGTTGTGAACTGTTGTTGCCTGATGGGCCTGAGGTGGCAAAAAATGTGGCAGAAGGTGAGCCATTGCCGATCCACTTAAGCCACGAACATTCAGAGTTTGCCTTCCACGATATCGACACCCTTAGCGCAGTTCAGCAGCAAAGAATTAAAGATTGCCTCAATTTCAACGGGGTTGTCATGAGCGCAAAGTTTTAATGCTTTGCCAGTAAACCGCCGGCCGTTAATCGGCTTGGGTTTGCGCGAGTAAGGTTTCTAAGCAGTGTTCCTTGATACCGTAATAGGCTTTAATGTCAGCTATTTGCGCGAGGATTGCGGCGCTGTCTTTCTGATTGTGTTGTGGCTTTTTAACGGCCAAAATCATCTTATTTTTATTGGTATGTTCTAGGCTGATAAATTCAAACACCTTAGTCGCATAACCATTGGCTTCCAAAAATAGCGCACGTAATGAATCCGTCACCATTTCAGCCTGTTGGCCCATGTGCACCCCATATTGCAGCATAGGTTTAAACAACTCTGGACTGTGCATCTGCGGGCGAATTTGTTTATGGCAGCAAGGCGAACACATGATGATGTCGGCATTGGCGCGAATACCATAATGAATCGCATAGTCAGTGGCTATATCGCAGGCGTGCAGCGCGATCATCACATCGGTTTGCTTAGGCGCGTGGGTTCTCACATCGCCGCAGACAAACGACAATCCTTGATGATCCAGCGTTGCCGCCGTTTCATTACATAAATCGGCCAAGGCTTGGCGTAATTCCACCCCAGTCACCTGCGCATCATTGTGAAGGCTGTGGCGCAGGTAGTCATGGATTGCAAAGGTGAGATAGCCTTTGCCAGAGCCAAAATCGACCACATTGATCTGTTGGTCATTCTTGTGGGGTGAGGCTTCGAGTGCTTGGCTGAAAACCTCAATAAATTTATTGATTTGCTTCCATTTACGCGACATCGCAGGGATAAGATTATGTTGGCTGTCCGTCACCCCTAGCTTGGTCAGGAAGGGACGTTCGATATCCACAAAACGCTTTTTCTCACGGTCATGTTCTAAGGGCGCCGCGACGGCTTGTTTAACGTTATGTGTGCTGATTTGGACTTTACCTTTTTTGCTGATCTCAAGCTGAACTTCTGCCTGCGCCGTGGCTAAGTGGGCACTCTTAAAATCGTTACCGAGTAACAGTTTTATGCTGGCTAAGCCTTCGTCATAACTCAGGTTTTTAGTGATGTGATTCGTCTGATGCTGATACACAAACGACAGCACAGGCTCATTTTGCAAACTAATCGGCCGAATCGTGATGCGCTGCAGGCTTTTATCTGCCCCTCGGTACTTACTCAACAATAGTTTGATCAGACTATTCTTCGCCAAGCTGTCAGCCAAAAGCTGGTAAAAATCATCAAAAGAATTAAGCGCTGAATGGGACATTATTGTTTCCGAAAAAGTAACCAAGAAAAACAGGGAGAGTATTCTAACCGCGATCCGCCGCTACCTAAAGTTATTCTCATCGAGAAGGAGGTTTGAGTTTTGATACATTACTATCTATTTCAGGTAGTCGTGTTAAGCACAGCTACTCCTGTTACAGTCCCAACTCTTGTTTGAATTATTTAATCAAAGTCAAAGTCGTGGGGCTTCACCCCCTGATGTTTTAATCAAAAGTCGACCAAGGAGGACTGCTCGTCCTATCCTCCTTCCTATTTATAAACAATCAGCCAAGACGCCCCTAACGGAGTTGAAAGCCCCTTGGGCAATTAGCGCACTTATGCTATCGCGTCAGACGCTCGTCCCTGATTAGACTGACGCTATCTCGGCATCTGATAGGCAGGATGACTGAATGTCGTGAAGTGCATGGATGCACGAGAACGACCATGCCTCGATCACGCAACGAGCGTTAATGCCCTGCGGCAACTCCGAGGGTATGGCGTATTCCTTTGATTGTTGAGTTGTCTGTTGGTCAGTTAAAGCATTAAAAAGTTGTGGATGTCCTGTTTCACCCTAAGCGTGAAAATCACCGCTTTTCATTCTCCCCTGTACCCGCAAAATTTAACAATCGGTGTCTTGATAAACTGATATCATTACCAGCGACCAGTGCTTTTATAGACACGAACGAGCAAGTATGAATAGTCTCAAAAATTTTATCAAAAAAACAATAACTTATATATTGGATGCTATTTTGGCCTTAATTAATTTTTTTATTGATTTGATAAAAGGTACTGAAAATCTTGCATTACATATAGGAATTTTTTTCAGTCCTATAAAGAGAATGAAAATGTCTGACTGTATTAAGAACTCCATGGTTCAAGTTGATTACCGTACTTTCATTCATTTTTATCGATTTGAAGATATCGTTGCAAAGCATACTTTGGATGAACTAAATGAAATATCTAACATTTGTCTTTCCATATTTAGGAATCATTACCAGGGCAGAAGCATCAACTACGAACTAGAAGTTAACTATTTCTGTAGCCTTGTCTATCACACTCCCAAGGTTTATTGCCTTCGTTTGGAAGATGATGAAGCTCTAAAAAGTAAGTTAAAAAATGAATTAGCACAGCTAAAAGCTAATTACAAAATTTCTGATGACACGATGAATGATTTTGTAAAAACACTTTATAACTGCTTTATAAATCATGCTGTTAATGGAAGCTTCTCTGAATATCTATGCAGCGACATTTATTTTAATGTTGCAAGTAAAATGTCATTTTCAAGAGAGTCTAATCCTGTTAGAAAACTAAACATTTGGTGAACACATCAATCCCATCTCAGCCTTAACAATTCCTTTATATGAATGAAAATTAAACGATCCATCCATTGTTAAATTTATAGAGTGCATGCTTGTAAGAAGGGGGTCAGATTACTGTCGGGGTTGGCAAGATTAAGCGCTGGCATGAAAGTGACTGTCCGTGGCATGGATGCCACGGTCGAGCACACATGGATGTGCTTGCTGCGTGTCACTGGAATGACAGTGCTTAATCGTTGAAACTGAATTAAAAATTAATTATTAATCAATTTCTTAATTTTCTTTATCTTGCAAAGGCTCCCCAGCCAAGCCATTCATATCTGCTTAAGCTCGATTCGGCACTGCGGCATTCTTGCAGAGAAAGCACAAACCAAGGTGCGGCAACATATCACTCACCTTATGGCTCTCGTCTTGTGGCTCTTGTCTTATGGATCAAACGCGCAGGCTGGTTTTCTTCTGTTATAATGCCTCCTCGATTTTTTGGAGGCGAGAATGGACGTATCTTCTTTACTAGACGGCCTGAATGACAAGCAGCGCGAGGCTGTCGCGGCACCGCAATCTAGCATGTTAGTGTTGGCGGGCGCAGGCAGTGGTAAAACTCGGGTGTTGACCCACCGCATTGCGTGGCTGATGCAGGTTGAACAGCAGAGTCCTTACTCGATTCTTGCGGTGACATTTACCAATAAAGCTGCGGCTGAGATGCGCGAGCGAGTTGAAAAAGTCGCTGGCACTAATATGGGCCGCATGTGGATTGGCACGTTCCACGGCTTGGCGCATCGCTTGTTACGCACTCACTTCCAAGATGCGGGTTTACCGCAAAGCTTCCAAATCCTTGATTCTGACGATCAAGTGCGCTTGATCAAACGTATTCTTAAAAGCTTGAATTTGGATGAGAAACAATATCCTCCACGCCAAGCTCAGGGTTATATCAATGGTAAAAAAGACCAAGGATTACGCCCTAAACATATCGATGCGGGCGGTTTTCCGCTTGAGCAGAATCTGCTAAAAATCTATCAGGTCTACCAAGAGTCTTGCGACCGCGCGGGTTTAGTCGATTTTGCCGAAATCCTATTACGTGCCCATGAGTTATGGCTCAATAAGCCGCACTTGTTGGCCCATTATCAAGACAGATTTAAGCATATTTTGGTGGACGAGTTCCAAGATACCAACGCGATCCAATATGCGTGGATCCGCGTGCTTGCCGGTCAAACTGCCAATGTGATGATAGTGGGTGATGACGACCAATCGATTTACGGTTGGCGCGGTGCTCAGGTTGAAAACCTACACCGATTCTTAAAAGATTTCCCGAGTGCGACCACGATTCGCCTCGAGCAAAACTATCGCTCGAAGGGCAATATCCTTAAAGCGTCCAACGCCTTAATCGCCAATAACCCAGAACGTATGGGCAAAGAGTTGTGGACGGATGAAGCCGATGGCGATCCGATTTCGCTCTATTGCGCCTTTAATGAAATGGACGAGGCGCGCTTTATTGTCGGTCGAATTAATGATTGGCACGAAAAGGGCGGCAACCTCAGTGATTGTGCGATTTTATATCGTTCTAACGCTCAGTCGCGGGTATTGGAAGAAGCCTTATTACACAAAGGGTTAGCCTATCGCATCTACGGCGGTTTACGCTTCTTCGAACGCCAAGAAATTAAAGATGCCATGGGTTACCTACGGCTGATTAATAACAAAGACGACGATGCGGCGTTTGAGCGTGTAGTGAATACGCCGCCCCGTGGCATTGGCGATCGCACTTTGGATATTTTGCGCTCCACGGCGCGCCAGCATGAATTAACCCTGTGGCAGGCGAGTGTGCGTTTGCTCGACGAGAAAGTGCTTGCGGGCCGCGCGGCAAATTCTGTGCGTGGTTTCATGGACTTAATCATGACACTGCGTGAAGACACCCAAGATATGGTGCTGTATCGCATGGCCGATACAGTGATCCAAGCGTCGGGCCTTAAGGCCATGTATGAAGCTGAAAAGGGCGAAAAAGCCCACGCTAGAATCGAAAACTTAGAAGAACTCGTCACGGCGGCGCGAACTTTCGAAATGCCAGAAGAGCTGGAGGACATGGGCGAACTTAACGGTTTCCTATCCCACGCGGCGCTCGAAGCGGGCGAAGGCCAAGCCGATGCCTTTACCGATGCGGTGCAGCTAATGACGCTGCATTCTGCCAAAGGGCTAGAGTTCACTATGGTGTTCATGGCGGGTGTCGAAGAAGGGATCTTCCCGAGTAAAATGGCGCTCGAAGAGGGCGATAGACTCGATGAAGAACGCCGTCTCTGCTATGTGGGCATGACCCGCGCCATGGAAAAACTCTACATTACCTATGCGGAATCGCGGCGCATTTATGGCCGCGAAGATTACGCGCGGCCGTCGCGTTTTATCAAAGAGATCCCGCTGCAATATGTGGATGAAATCCGTCTTAAGGCGCAGGTTTCAACGCCGATGGCAAATAATCGTTTTAGCGCCCCAAAATCGGCTGCCACAAACGATACTGGTTTTAACGTCGGCCAACGAGTCAATCACCCTAAATTTGGTGAAGGTAAAGTGACCAACTTTGAGGGCAGCGGTGCCCAAGGGCGAGTACAAGTGAGCTTTACTGACTTTGGCAGCAAGTGGTTAGTGGTGGCTTACGCTCGGTTAGAGGCGCTTTAATACCAGCCCTGAACGCGATGAATGTCAGCTTTTTATGACACGCTTTCAGGGCGTAAATTCGCATCGGGAGAAGCATGGGTATATGATGCTAATCCTGAAACCGAGTGGAAACTTGAGGGTATTGGGAGTACCTAGTTAATGAATTTAAAGCAGAAGTGGGATGTGTATTCCCGTCTTACTCGAATCGACCGTCCCATAGGTACGCTATTGCTGATGTGGCCATGCTTGATGGCGCTGATGTTAGCGGCGGGTGGTATGCCCGATTTTAAGGTATTGATCATCTTTATTATTGGCGTGGTGATCATGCGTGCCTGTGGCTGCATTATTAACGACTATGCCGATCGCGATCTTGACTCTTTTGTGGAACGTACTAAATCTCGGCCGCTGGCCAGTGGTGAAATCAGCACTAAAGAAGCCTTGATACTGTTCGTCGTTTTAGGTTTATCTGCTTTTGGTTTAGTCTTATTACTCAATGGATTAGTGGTTAAATTATCCGTTGTTGGTATTATCCTCACGATCATTTATCCCTTCACTAAACGCATCACCAATATGCCGCAGATGTTTCTAGGCGTGGTGTGGAGTTGGTCTATCCCTATGGCTTACGCCGCGCAGACGGGTGAAGTACCCATCGAGGCTTGGTGGTTATTTGCGGCCAATTGGTTTTGGACTGTCGCCTACGATACCATGTATGCCATGGTCGATAGGGATGATGATTTAAAGGTGGGCATTAAATCCACTGCAATTTTGTTCGGTAAATATGACCGCCAAATCATAGGGCTATTTCAGCTTGCTGCGCTGGCTTGTTTTATCGCCGCCGGTTGGAGCGCTGATCGTGGTTTACTCTATGGCCTAGGTTTACTGACTTTTGTCGGTTTTAGTACTTACCAGCAAATGCTGATCTTTGATCGCGAACGAGCCCCTTGTTTTAAAGCGTTTCTCAATAACAATTGGGCAGGACTCGCATTATTTGTTGGGCTGGGCGCCGATTATTTAGTTTAGTGAGCATCATTTTTGCTGTGGTAGATCCTGATGGATCATCCACTGATTCTGTGGCGCTAATATTTGTTCTAAATCAATCTGGTGGATGTTGTCTTGGGAGATAACCTTGATAACTGGGCTCACTTTGTGGGGATAAGGCGCACCTTCGAGTGCGCGTATTGCGAGATCGATGGCAATCCGAGCCTGCAATACTGGTGAGTCGCTGACCGTCGCGAGTAACTGTTTTTTCTGCACTAATTCTATGGTCTGTGCATTCGAGTAGAACGCGATGACTTTTCCCGTTTTATTCCTACGCCCGTCTAAATAGCGCGCCGCGAAAGTGGCGGCAACTGCATTGGCGATCACATAATCTACACTTTGTTTAGCAAGTACTTTTCGCACTAAATCAGCTTGAATAAATAACTCCGTAGTGCCAAACCCTCCTTCAATTGTGTCGAACTCTTGTTTAGCTGCCGCCCGCCTAAATCCTTGTTCTGCTGCTATAACCCAAGAGGCGTCCTTAGGCCCTGGAAACCAAGCAACTTTAAGTTTCGCAGGCGCTTTATCGACAGGGTCTCGTTGCTGCGATGCAATATACTCAATCGCCGCCGCAGACATATCTTCAAAGCTGACTAAGGAGCGACTCGTTAGTTTGTCGGTCGCGATACCATTCACTAAATCAATAACAGGAATGCCCACAGCAGAGAGTTGTTCGATATCCGCAATCAGTCCGTCAGCCGTATTCGCAGCAATAATATAGGCTTGAGCTTTGAGGGCTTGGCAATCATAGAGTTGTTGTTTTTGTTGCTCAATATTGTCATATCCTCCAGCATCATAAATGCCGAGAGTAACACCTTGGCGTTCGGCTTCCTGCGATAACCCAAAGGCGACGCCCCACCAATATTGGTCTTTACCATGGGGAAGTAAGGCACAGATCCGCCATGGTTTATTGGCTTGAGTGAGTGGTGTGTATGCCGTTTTTTTGCCATCAGCAATCACATCGGCGGGATACCAAGTTGCCTGCACTGCAAAGGCGAAACTATAGAGGATTAAGGTGAGGCAAATCCTGAGGGAGTAAGCGAAGAATGCAGTAAAGTGCATAGGATCATCATGTTAAGTTAACAATAGATTAAGCATAGATGAATGATCCATAGTTGCTAAGTCGATGCTAAATAAAGCTGATTTATTCTTAATAACCAGTGCCATGAAGTGTTATAGCACTTTTATGATGGGCTGCAGAGTGGTTGAAATTGTAGGGTCGTCTTACATTAGCAGGCTTTACGCTTTGACTTGTTCACTGAATGCTTAAGTTTACATTTCACGCTTAAGGCTTAATTGCCACTGCTGGTTTTCGCCATAGTGCTTAGTCTATAGTCATTGGCTTATAGTGGTTTTTTATGATCAATTTCATGCTTAGGTAACAAGGAATCGTTATGTTTATTCCGTCAGGATTTGCACGAGTTAGCCCGTATATGATGATCGCTGATGCTGATAGTTTAGTGGTTTTTTTACAGCAAGCCTTTGATGCTAAAGCGCTACATATTTCCCGTCGGGCTGATGGCAAAATAGCTAATGCACAGATGCAAATCGGCGACTGTTTATTTATGTTGAGTGAGGCGAGTGAAGCTTTTACGCCTATGCCCGCATCCTATTATTTATATGTGGAAAATGCCGATAAAACGGTGGCTCAGGCACTCGCCGCTGCGGGTGAATTAGTGATGGAAGTGGCGAATATGCCCTATGGCGATCGCCAAGGTGGAGTGCGGGATCCCGTGGGCAATCTGTGGTGGATCTCCCAGCGTTTAGCCGCGGGGCCATATCAGGATTGAGCATCAAGTGATAACAAGTCAAAGGAGGTGATGTATGCCGTGCCAGTTAACCCGATTATTTGGAATCGAATTACCAATTATTCAAGCGCCGATGGCGGGTGTTCAGGGCAGTGCCTTAGCGATTGCCGTGTCGCAAGCGGGAGCGTTGGGATCTTTGCCCTGCGCCATGTTATCCCTCGAAGCCTTAGATACCGCCTTGACACATATTCGTACCCAGACGACTAAGCCCATCAATGTAAACTTCTTTTGTCATCACGAACCTGAACCGCAAGCAGCGAAACAAGCCGCATGGCTTAATAAACTAGCGCCTTATTTTTCTGAGTTGGGTGTCAATTCTGATAGCCAAACCGTGGGGGCACAACGCGCGCCATATACCAGCACCCAGGCTGAAGTGTTAGCTAAATTTAAACCTGAGGTGGTGAGTTTTCATTTTGGCTTACCGAATGAAGATTTGTTGCTGGAGATAAAGTCTTGGGGTTCAAAAATCATTTCGACAGCGACAACTGTAGAAGAAGCCCTATGGCTTGAAGCGCGTGGTGCGGATGCCATTATTGCGCAGGGTTTAGAGGCCGGAGGTCACAGGGGGCATTTTTTATCCGATGATTTAACCGAGCAATTAGGCACTTTTAGTCTATTGCCGCAAATCATTGCCGCCGTTGATATTCCTGTGATTGCAGCGGGTGGCATAGTCGATGCGAAGACAGTGCGCGCCGCTATGGCGATGGGCGCCTCGGCGGTGCAAGTGGGGACGGCATACTTACTCTGTCCCGAATGTACCACCAGTGATATTCACCGTGCCGCCCTGCAAAGTGAGGCGGCGCAGCATACGGCTCTGACTAACTTATTCACTGGTCGACCCGCCCGTGGAATTATGAATCGTTTTATGGCAGAGCTTGGTCCCATCAATAATGCCGCACCGGATTTTCCGCTCGCCTCAAGTGCCGTCGCAGTATTGCGAAGCGCCGCTGAACAACAAGGATTTGGTGATTTTAGCCCACTTTGGTGCGGCCAAAATGCAACAGGTTGTCAGGCGATTCCTGCCGCAGAGCTGACGAGGCAATTGGCGTTAGGTTTGATGGTCTAATGCTCAGTTTGAGCGTTTTTAAGCCAGCATTGTATTCATGGTTTTATCCATCATGTTATTGATAAGCGAAGCTACTTTTTAGTTTTTCACTATCGTATAGGCTTGGCTAGATTAACTGACAAGGATGCTAAATGCTTAAAATTCGACTAAGACGCCCAGCTAAATATCGAATTTATTTTCTCATTTTGATGATTATTGTGTATTGGCTTGGGTTTAATTTACTTCCAGAACAGTTAACGCAAACAAGTGAGCAGTTGTCCTTGGCACTCGTCAGTGCGCTATATTTTGTGTTGTTACCTCTGCTCTATTGGTATTGGATTATCAAAATTGGTGCGCAAAAAAGCTGGAGAATATTGGTTATTCTAAGTTTGAGCAGCCTAATGGCTCGCCTCAGCTACCCTCCTCAAATTGCAGAGTATTTCGAGTTTGTCGCTTGGCTGCGTTTCCCTATTATTGCGATATTGTTGCTCATCGAATTGTATTTGATGGTGAGTATTATTAAGGGATTGTGGCAGGCGAGGAAGGCTTCAGGCGATCCAAGATTAGCGATCATTGCTCAGTATGCTGAAACAGTGGAGCAAGAGAAAGGTGATGAGGCGAATGAACTTAGAACACTTAACATTAAGGGTGCATCAAACACTGATTTGCCAAAGAATCAAATGCTTGACGATAAAAAGCTGACCTTAGGTTTAATACTCGCCACTGAACCCGCGAGCTGGTATTACGCTATTCCTTATTTTTCCCGTCGGCACCCTTTATCCATTACGCCGCTTAAGTTGCTCAGTGCCCAGCCTTGGCATGCATTAGTCATCATAATGTGTTTAATAGCGGCTTCGATAGTGAGTTACACACTAGTCGATAATGTGAGTCATATTGCTGCCGTATTAGTTTCTGGTTTGATCTTGTATTCAGTGGTATTAATTGCTGCCAATTACCGTATCAGTCGTTATTACTCCCTGTATCAAAGGGAAGGTAAGCTCATTATCAATAATGGTATCTGGGGTTTTATGTCGATCGATTTAACCCAGATAAGTGAACTGAAATTGGGAACATTTTTGGCTCATGTACAGCCACAGCAAATGTGGGGTAAATCGGTAGGTGATTCAACTGCAATCAATGCCCCAGAAATCTTGACGATAGGCCGCGGTGATACCGCGAATGTGCAGCTGATTTTTAAGCGGCCCCAAACTTATTATGGTGGCATGGGACAATTGCCTGAGTCGTTGACAGTGATCAACTTAGTCGTAGATGAACCTCAAGTGTTAGCTGATGCATTGGGCATACTCCAAAATTACAAAAAAGTTTCTTAGAATAGATTTATAACCATGAAATTACATGCTAATTAGATGATTTATCGACCAATCTGAGTTAGTCTGCTTAGCGTTTATAAGAGTGTATTTGCGTGCTCAATGTGGCGTATAGCCTATTGTTTAATCATCTAAGTTTTTGGGAGCCGTACCACTATGACGCCGATTTTCAGTAATGCCGCTATTGGTCGTAGTTTGTTGGTTTTGCTCTTGTGTGCTGGCGTATTCTTTTTTATCGATTTTTTAGTGCCCGCCTTAGCTGCATTGATTGTGTGTTTTTCAAGTTGGCCTCTCTATCAAAAACTATTGGCAAAATGCGGTGGTCGCTCGGCGTTGGCGGCAACCATTGCCCTATGTTGTATTGTGCTCGGGCTGATTATTCCGCTTGTGTTTGTATTTTCCTATGCGTTACAAGAGATTAGAATTTGGGTTGATTGGTTGGTGTTCACTAACCAACATGGTTCGCCCGTGCCCTTGTGGATCAAAGACTTGCCTTGGATGGGTGAATGGTTAACCCTGCAATGGCAGCAGTTTATTGGTGAACCCCATGAATTAGGCCAAATTATCAGTGCCATTAGTGGCCAGAATTTGAGTGGCATTTCCCGTTGGGTGCTTCAATTGGGTTGGAATACTTTAGGGTTGTTATTGACCTTACTTTTTATGCTGATCACTTTGTTTTTCCTCTATAAAGATGGTCCGCAAGTGGCTAAACAGTTGGATATCGTGGGTGAGCGAGTGCTGCCTGCTCGCTGGCATAGTTTTTCCCGTGTGGTGCCTGCAACAGTCAGTTCTACCGTGATAGGTATGACGCTTATCGCAATTGGTGAGGGCATAGTGCTGGGTATTGCCTATTGGATTGCGGGAGTACCTTCGGCCGTGGCTTTTGGGGTATTAACCGCCTTTATGGCCTTGGTTCCCGGCGGCGCGCCAACCATGTTTACCTTGATTTCACTCTATCTTGTCGGCACTGGCGATATGACGGCGGGTGTCGGCTTGTTCCTTTGGGGCAGCATAGAGCTGTTTATTGTCGATAAAACCTTAAGGCCTAATCTTGTCGGTGGGCCGATTAAATTGCCTTTCTTACCGACTTTTTTCGGTCTGATCGGCGGCGTAAAAACCATGGGTTTTGTCGGTTTGTTTGTTGGTCCAGTATTGATGGCCCTGCTGGTGGCTATTTGGCGTGAGTGGTTAAGGGAAGAGCCCGAAACGATAATGGATAAACAGGAGGATAGATAGTCGCTAAAGCTTTATTTCTCTAAGGTATTTTTGCGTTCATCGGTGTAAAACCACCAAGGTTTAGGATCTTCACCTGCCATAAAACGGGTGATGGAGATAAACACATCGAGCATACAGGGGTCGTGTCTCTGGCCCGTTTTGTCGCACAGCGTTTGATACAGCTCGTAGGGGTTTCTATCTAACAGCTGCTCAGGCTTATCTATGCCAAGCAAACGTAAATCCGCCGCACAGGCTTTGCCAATATTCGGTAAATCAGTTAATTGCTTAACCTCGGCACGCACGACTTTTGCTGGATTCATTTTTATCTCTTGGGGTGTAGTCATACTTGATAGATTAGTCTATTGGCCCACAGTTAACCGCGTTAGCCTGTTAAGATATTTCGCCTTCCTTGGCAAAATCGGTGTTGCACTTCTAACGCTTTATTAAGGTTACAGTTTTTCTATATCAACATTTAAGCTATTAAGATGTTCAAGCAAAGCTGGATTGACATTATTATCCACTTTTCCGCCTAAGTACTTACCAAAGAAATGTTCAGTCGCAATTATCGCGGCGAGCTTGTTGGCACGTTTGATAAATCCATGACCTTCATCTTTGGCGAGTAAGTATTCAACGGGTAACGATTTTTGGTACATTTTTTTCGCAATATTATCTGATTCAACTTGAGTCACTCGCGGATCATTGGCTCCTTGGATAAGCATCAGCGGTGCTTTTATGTTATCGACAAAATTAATTGGGGAGCGGTTCTCCATATCTTGTTTTTGTTCAGGAATTAACGGGTCTCCCACTGATTCAAACCATTGGCCTAAATAGGGGCGCCAGTAATCGGGGAAAGACGCCATTAGCGTGACTAAGCTTGACGGCCCCACATAGGCGATCACGGCTTGGTAAAGATCTGGGGTAAAAGTCGCGCCGGATAAAGCCGCATAACCACCGTAAGATGCGCCAAAGATCCCCAAGCGATTTTTATCCGCAATCCCTTGTTCGACCAAGTAATTTGCACCATCAGTCAGGTCATCTTGCATACTGCCAGTGCCCCAATTGTTATTGCCTAAGTTGAGGAAGTGTTTGCCAAATCCTGTCGATGCGCGAAAGTTTGGCTGTAACACGGCATAACCACGGTTGGCATAGAACTGAGCAATCGCATGGAAGTAACCCGAGTCTAGCGCCCAGTAGTCCCGAGCCCAAGGGCCGCCATGGGGCAGAATGATGGTGGGTAAATTGCGCTGGTTTCCCTTTGGTAATGTCAAATAAGCCTGAATTTTTACACCATCCCTTGCGGTATAGACTAGGGATTGTCTGGGTGATAACAGTTCTGGTTGTATGCTTGGAGGAATATCCGCGAGTAAGTGGATATCACCATTAATGGCATTGTATTGGTAATCTAAGCTCGATGCCCTATCGCTCGCGACGTTGATCTGCCAGAGATTATTTTTCTCGTTACGTTCGGTAATGGTTATTTCAACATCTTGATTAAAATGCTTATTGATCACATCCCAGTGCTTAGCAAACTCAGTATCAAGTGGATAGGTTCTTAAGCGCCCGCCGTAATAGGAAATGGCTAAAGGTTCACCAGCATCGTTAAACAATACCTGATAAACATCCGCTTCATCGTTAGGATCTTTATGTAAGGTTTCATATTTTCCCGTCATAAGATCAACTTTGAGCAGTTGTTGTTTATCCCGCTCCCCAATGTTGGCACTGATATAGGCGAGTTTTTTCGCATCGTTTACTTTTAAGATATCAATGCTTTCACCCTTAGCTGTGTGGATTATTTTACGCCAAGTGCCATCAATGAGTGTGTAGAGGCTATAGCTGTTATCTAGATTAGTGCTACTGCCAATAACGGGATGCCCTTGCTTATTAAACTTCATTTGCACCAAGTTTAAGT
Source organism: Shewanella sp. SW24 (assembly GCF_025653395.1). Taxonomy (NCBI): domain Bacteria; kingdom Pseudomonadati; phylum Pseudomonadota; class Gammaproteobacteria; order Alteromonadales; family Shewanellaceae; genus Shewanella; species Shewanella sp. SW24. Next base: position 23,126 of record NZ_JAKKSH010000022.1, on the reverse strand, counting down.
GGTTTTCAAAAATAGGCGTTAGCTTGCCATCATGGGTGTTGAGCCAATAGATATCCATCCGACTCGATTCATCGTGGTTCGCCATCACAACCAGCTGCTCAGGGTTATCCTTAGGCTGTTCCATGACGCTGTATTTCACCTTGTCATTGTGCGTCAGTTGCTGCTCTTTTGGCGCTATTTTGCCTTGGGGCGTTTCAAAGCTGAGTTTAAAAATTTGGGTGTTTTCATTTCCCCCTTTATCTTTCATAAAAAAGAGTTCGTTACTGTTTGATGACCATTCAAATTCTTTAATGGGTTCAATGGACTGCGTTAAGAGTGTCGCACTTGCAAGATCGCTTTTATCCGCCATTACATAAATATTGCTCGCACCTTGGTATTCCTTTGTGAAGGCTAACCATTTACCGTCGGCGGACATTTTTAAATGGTGAATATTTTGCTCATTGAAAAAATCTTCGATGGGAATGAGCGGCACTTGGGCTTGCTGGCTGTTAAGCCTATCCGTATTGGTTTTTTGCTCAGTGGTTGAGGTTGAACAGCTTGCGAGTAGCATAGCGGCAATAGCAGCACTGCATAACTGGCTTATGAAGGAGGATAATCGCATTGTTGTAACCTTGAGTTGTTAGAAGTGACATTATGTTAATACGAAAATTAATTATCGTAAAACAATAAAATTATATTTCTTTGCAATATATTTTACCGGACGAGTATACTAGCCAAGGTTAAAGAGCACTGGGATTGGATTAAATTTAGGATTGAGTGATGAATAAAAACATAGAAAAGTTAATAAAAATCAGTGCATTTTTCCGGTGGGTGATTTTGTTAGCCGCTACGATTGTGGTGGTGTATCTGGGTTATAGCTACTTAGTCCATGATGAGATACGTTTTGGATCGAATAATGGATTGTTCCAAGCGCTATGGGTATCGCCTGATGCGAGTCAAACCTTGTTGCTGTTAATGTTAAGTCCATTGTTTATCACGTTTTTACTGGGTGTTTATTGGCTGCAAAAATTATTAGCCTACTATCAAGACGGCTTGTTTTTTAGCGACGAAAGTATGCATTGTTATCTGTGGTTGGTTTGGCTTAAGGTTGCCGCCTTAGTGATAGAGATACTGCAAACCTTAGGCGTAGGTTACTATCACAAGTCGCTTTTTGAGGATACCCGTATCGACTTGGCGCTCGATTTTGGCAATATCACCACGATTTTATTGATGTTGCTGATTGTTTATTTGCTTAAAGCTGCCCGAGATTTTGAGGCAGAAAACAAAGAGTTTGTGTAATTTTGGACATTATCGTTAATTTAGACGTCATGATGGCGATACGGAAGGTGAGTTCTAAGGAGCTTGCCAAAGCGGTTGGCATTACCGAAGCGAATTTATCCCTGCTAAAACGTGGCAAGGTGAAAGGCGTGCGTTTTGAAACACTGGCGAGTATTTGTGAGTACCTGTCGTGCCAGCCTGGGGATATTTTAGAATATCGTAAGAGTGATACATCGGACTGAGTTCTGCCGTTTTAGCCTTGTTCAACGCATCCTAGGACGCACTTAGTTAAGTGCTATCCTAGGCTTGCCGTGGTTAGGCTTTAACCAGTGTTGTCAGATCCGCTGGGCGGTAGTAAACCGATTTTAGTACCTTACCTTGGCGAACCACTTTACCTGCCATTTCCACATCTTTAGCGCATTTCGCTATGATGAAATCACCTTGCTGACTACCGACAATTTCAACACCTTGCTTGGCATAGAAGGCAATGGTCTCGGCAAGTTCTTGCTCGTTACGGCACACTTTACTCATATTGCTCGAGTGGACTTCATCCCAGCAGCTAATAAAGTCGATTTCACGGTTTTGAGCCACGCAAAGCAACAAGTCAATCAGGTAACTGATTTCGAGTCTGTCCGTCATTGCTTGCGCGCCTAAGTGCACTAGACGGCCCATTAACACGTATACAGAATCGACGATGGCATCGGCCTGTTCGATACGGCTATCGGCTTCTGCAAGTTCAGTTAACTCCTCAATAATCAGTGAAGTATGTAAGGTGTCTGCCTTGTCATCTAAAGAATCAACATCATTAACGGGCAAGTCGAAGGTGCTACGAAACTCACTGATATCACGATATAAGTGGTCATAAATAGGTTGAGTTAAGCGGGTGAGTTTCATCTGATTTGCCTTGAAATAAAGAGTTTGGCGGCAATTTTAAAGAAATGCGTCGCAGAATACAAAGATGGGGTAGAGATAAAAATACCCGCAGCCAAATAGGCGGCAGCGGGTTTCGGTAAATTTTGGCGGATGACCGAATGGAGAAATATATTGTGAGTCTGTGTTACTTGGTGATTATTGGCCGTATTTTGCAATCAGTTGATCAAGATAAGGGCCAACGTCTTTATCAGCCCAATCGAGATATCCCCGCACAAAACCGACAAGATTACCTTTAGCATCAAAAATATAACTGGCGGGTACGACATTCGCGGGAATGATTTGTTCTATGTTTTGCTCCGGGTCAAGCCAAGTGGCATAGCCGCTAAAGCCATGTTGGTTAAGAAAAGGGCGTACATCTTTAGATTCTTCATCGATAGAGATTGGAATGATGGCGATATTCTTCCCTTGATACTGCTGCTTAAGTTTTTGGAGTTCTGGAATTTCCCTTAAACAGGGGGCGCACCAGGTTGCCCAAAGATTGACTAAAACCAATTTTCCTTGGTGCTGTTTTAGGGTTTGGGTTTGTCCTGATTCATCAATAAAGGGAACTTCTGGTACGCCGCGTGCGTGCTGCATTTCTATAAAACCAGTCATCACAAGGGGCTTAGGGAGGGGCTCTCCCGTACTGTAAAGTTTATTGTCTAGTGAGTGGGCTGAGCTGCTATTAGAAAACAGACCCAAACACACGAGTAGAACAAAGGGAAAATAGTGTAATTTCATCTGGTTATCCTTTACTTTTAAATAGTCGTTTGTGTTTTTCTACGGGTTACCAATGCGAGACACAACCCAACACCAAGCACTAATAACAGCAGTGGCCCAAACCAAAGTGCGAAGGTGGAGGCTTTAAATTCAGGTTGATAACGGATTTTTTGACCATAGCGTTGCACCATAAAATCGATAATCTCATCTTGGCTTTGCCCCTGTTCCAGCATCGAGAATATTTGTGCTTTGAGTTCGTGGGCGATTGGCGCCTGTGACTCAAATAGGCTCTGATTCGTCGCCATAGGGCAACGCAGCACTTTACTGATATCTATTGCCTGTTGCTGGTAGGAAAGGCTTGATATGGGCTGAGCTTGCGCAACGGATAAGCATGGGATCCCTATCCCACATAAGGTGATAGGGAGCAGTAAGACTAAAAAGCGCAATATTGGATTCATTAGGCAAGTGTCTCCTGTGGTTTGTGATGGGATAGGTTACCTAAGGTTGTTAAATCAGCTTGGTAGCTAAAATGGCGAGTAGGCCAAGCGGCAATCGCCCCACCTAGCATCATTAATAGCGCACCAAGCCAGATCCAACTCGCAAGGGGTTTATAGCTGATGCGGATAAGGTATTCGCTGTCACTTAATTGCAGCCCCATAGACACATAAATATCCCGCCATAATCCATGGTCGATACCCGCGTGGGACATTTCCATCCCATTGCTTTTAAAGGTTTGGCGTTGCGGCCTAACGTAACCGAGGATCACTTCATCATTCGCACCATCGCGGATACTGATATTGGCCTGAATGGCGGTAAAGCTGCTCGTTTCAACATTCTCTGTGCTTTCATACACTAAGATATAACCCGCCAACGGTTTACCTTGGCCAGGGCCCATTCTGAGGAGGGCTTCCTGTTCAAAAAAGGAGACGGATGTTGCACCAATAATAGTGATAGCCACCCCAAAGTGGGCGAATAGCATGGCTATAAACCCTTGTTTTGATGATTTAACGGGAGGATTTAAGCCGTGCTCATTGCGGTTTTGGGTTAATTGCCGGGCATATATTCGTTTACCTAATCCCGAGGCTGCCAATATCGTGAGCAATAAACACACTAGCAACCAAAGTGCTGCGGCAGTGCCAAGGAGTAAAAATAAGCTACTGCCCGAGGCGGCCTGTAAGCTTACCCAGCCTGCGACGGCTAATATCACTAGGCTAGGAATGAGCAAGGAAGTGATACGAGTCTTTGAGGCATTTTGCCATTGCACTATTTGCCATTGCGCTATTTGCCATTGCACTAAGGGCGCAATGCCCATTAACAGGACAAGCAAGAAAGTGAGGGGGACAAATATAGCGTTGAAATAAGGGGCACCTACTGAAAGTGTACCTAAATCGAGTAGCTCATAGATCAAAGGGTAAAATGTACCGAGTAATACGGAAAACCCTGCTACGACTAAGATAACGATCCCGAGCAGTAACAGCGTTTCCTTACTGAAAAGCGAGAAAGTCACATCCTGTTTTAAATGATGGGCTTTGAGTGCAAAAATGAGTAACGCAACCCCAACAAAAATCACTAATAAGCAGAGGATTGACATGCCACGGGTCGGATCGGCGGCAAAGGCATGTACCGATTGCACTATGCCGGAGCGCACCAAAAAGCTACCGAGTAAACTGAGTGAGAATGCCAATAAGCACAGCAGTAAAGTCGTGAGTTTAAAGCCATGAGTACGTTGAGTGAGAATGAGGGAATGCACTAATGCTGTTGCCACAAGCCAAGGAATAAAGGAGGCGTTTTCTACCGGATCCCAAAACCACCAACCACCCCAACCCAGTTCGTTATAGGCCCACCAAGATCCAAAGGCATTGCCGCCCGTTAGAAACACCCACGCTAATAATACCCAAGGTCGTAAATAGTTAATTTGACGAGTATTAAAACCACCACCGAGCAGTGATGCTAACGCTGCGGCAAAGCAAACGGTGAGGCCAACATAACCAAGAAAGAGCATGGGCGGATGCAGTATGAGTCCTATGTCTTGCAAAATGGGGTTAAGATCTCGCCCTTCAATTGGAATGTTAGGTAATAAGCGGGCAAAGGGATTAGAGGTAAAGAGTAAAAATAAGTTAAAACCAAGGATTACTAATGCCAAAATGGCCAACAGCCTCGCAAAATATAGGGCGTCTTGGTATTTATCGCTGGCCTTATCTTGAGTGCAATCCGCCATCTTTATGCGATAACTGATGATCGCGCCCCAAAGGGCAATCGCAAATATCCAAAACAGCATTGACCCTTCGTGGCTGCCCCAAACGGCGGCCACTTTATAACCCAATGCTAATTGGCTATTAGAGTGGTTTGCGACATAAGCAACAGAAAAATCATCAGTCATAAAGCAATAAATTAAGCAAAGAAGTGAAGCAAATACTGAGGTAAATATGGCTCTAAAGAGTGTCGGGCTTAATCCCACCAGATAGGCATTATTCTGCTTAACACCGATTAAGGTCAGTGCTGCAGAAAATAATGCCAATACGCTACTAATGATCAGTAATATATGTCCAATTTCTGGAAGCATAGTTGTCATTTATTATGCCTTAGAATAATGTGGTCGCGGTAATATAGTGTTTACAGTTGGCTATTTTACCCGTGTGATTTTCACATGCTGATTTTTATTAAGTTCGCTCAGAAACTTGAGTTATTTTATTGTGATTTTAAATGTACATATAAGTTCTTCGTAGTAAAAGTCAGTTTAATCACAAGCTTTAATCACTGTTGATTTTAAGATTAGTCGAGTTTTGCATTTAATAATGTGATCTTATCCGTTATTAAATCATTCCTTTTTACGCTTGATGTTTTTTGAAAAGTAAAATGCATTTTTAGTTTTTTTTATAACTAAAATGTGCTTTTTAACTTCTAAAAAATAAATGGCATTAATTTTGTAAGTTATTGTATTTAATTAATTTTAATTGATTTTATTCATCTTGATTTATCAGCGGGAATTTAGTGTGCTCTAGCTCTGATTTTTAATGGTTTTTTGCCTCCACCATGCTGTAACTGGTCAATTGTTTATGTCGTTCAGTGAGCAGTTAGGTTCAGTGGAAAATATAAAACTAATGATAATTAGGAGTGAATGATGAAACGATGGAAATCCAAAATAGCACTCAGCGTGCTGTTTTGTTTAGGTACTATCGTCAGTGTGGCCGGAATAGCATCCGATGCTAAACCGGGCGAGGTAAAGCCTGGCTATGGTAATAAACAACAGAGTGCGGAAGCTCAGGGAATTATGGCTAATCCCGATCTAACACTAGAATCCCGTGGTGTAAGAACACTGCAGGATTATATTGTTCAGGAAAAAGAGTTGTTTGATTTTCTTTTTGAAAATCATCCGGTATTTAAATATGCCGAGCAAGGTCGTTTAAAAGGAACCTATAAGGTCAGTGACCGTGGTGAAGAATACTTACACGGTGGTGATAGTCAAAAATATAGCCAACATCAGGAGGGCAATCGCCCTATGGCATTGCAATATCGCCTTGGTGCCAAGTCGATTTTGGATTTCCCAAATAAGTTTGTTGGTCCTGAAAAATGTGGTGAGTGCCACGGTCCACAATATGAAAAGTGGAAACGTTCACGCCATTCAAAAACCTTACGTTTTCCGGGGAGTCATCCCGAAGTCGATAACGATTTAAACAAAACTATGTATGGCACTAAGGATACTTCTATCCTGCCAGACGGCATTACCCCTGATGCAATTTATGCGACGGTGGGAACACCAAGAACCAAATACGGCTTTATCGATAGCTACTTAGTACGCGGTACTTTCCATGTGAAAGACGGTTTACTCAAAGATGGTACTGGCACTATGGTCGCCGGTGGTAATCAATTCTCCCGTGGTTGGGCTGAATGGTTAACCCCTGAAATGGCGAAGAAAATTCAGAAAGTTATTCCTGAATTTCCAACTAAAATGGAAGATTTTGGCGCGAGTGGTTCACACCAGTGGGGTATGAGCTCCTATGGTGCTAAATACGAGAAGGAATTCTTATTCCAACCTGCGAGTTCCTATTGCGAAATGTGCCACACCTTTAAGTTTGATTTTAAAACTAAAGATGAGTTTTTTGCAGCCCTTGGTAATCCTAAAGAGCTACAAAAACATACAGTGTCACTCGGTATTACCTGTGAAGAGTGTCATGGCGCAGGTGGTCATTTAGACGGCGGTATCGGTGGTGGTATGCCTTCTAACTGTGAGCGTTGTCACCAGCGTTTTAACTTCGTAGAAGAACTTGCGCAAACCCCACAGGGTAAAGAAAAACTGGAATATGCCTTTAACGTGAAGATGAAATCTTCGTGCCCATCTTGTGGTACAGAAGGTTCGCAAATGTTTGCCTCGTCTCACTACGATAAGGGTATGCGTTGTTCTACCTGTCATGATCCACACGAAGTGACTGATGGTGATTGGAAATCCGGTATTACTAAACCAAAACTCATCAAAGAATGTACCGATTGCCATACGGCACAGGCTGAAATTGCGAGTAATACCAAGACCCACAGTAAACAAACTTGTCAAAGCTGTCACATGCCAAACATGGGTAGTTGTGAAAACTTCACCGCGATCCAGTTCCCTGATATGGCCGGTTTCGACAACGTTCGTAAGTCGCACATGTGGAAAATCGATGTCGATCCATTGCGTAAGACGCTTAACCCACCTGAAGGTAAGTCTCGCGACTCATCTACTAAGGGCTGGACTGTGGCGAAGGACGAAAATGGCCATAACTACCTCGATCTCATGTGGACCTGTGCTCGTACTTCCGCTTCTGATCACGATGTAGTGGATAACAAAGGCTGCCATAGCCAATTCCAATCTAAGTTGGGTGAGGGTCTGCACTTTAAAGATCAACAGCAAATCTACGGCAAAGTTCAGAAGTGGCAAAAACCAGTGAAAGAAACCTATGCCAAAGTAGAAAAAGCCCTTATTAGCATCGATAAGTCGCCCAATATGGCGAAGTTATCGGTAGAAGATAAGACGCAAGTGCTGTTGTTGACCGATAAAGCTCAAGATGTCCTCAAGCTGATTAAAGCCGATGGTTCATGGGGGGTTCATGGTGCGCGTTACTCACAAAAACGCTTAGATGCCGCCTTGACCTATGTGACCCAAGCCCAAGCCATTATTGATGGTAATGCGCTGAGTACGAAGAAAATATAGTTTAACTTGAGTCCTAGTTATCCCCGACACCTTTGGGTGTCGGGGAATATGAGAGCCTAATTATGCATAACATGCTTCGTCAAAGTGTAAGCCGAATATTGATGGTGTTGGCCTTAGGCGTGACTGCTATGCCAGTCATCGCCGGTGGTGGCTCAGAAATGTCTGAAGTGCCCTATAACGAAATCCAATTAAATCCCATTTCGATGATGGAAGCGGAAACCTTAGTCGGCAAGCAAGGCGTTTATTTTTTCGACGTAAATACACTGGAGATATGGGCAGAAGGTTTTATCCCCGGAGCAGTTTTTTTCAATGTTCAGAATTGGAGAGAGTTACTTCCAAAGAATAAAGATGCAGTCATGGTGTTTTACTGCGCTAACCGCCTTTGCACCAGCAGCAATATGGCGGCGAGAGAAACCATGAAGCTAGGTTACACAGGTGTGCGTCATATGGCCGATGGTATTTATGGCTGGCGTATGTCAGGTCGAGTAACAGAAAAACCTTAGTAACACAGGACCGATGTTTTATCGGTTTGGTTTGCAGGGCCAAAAGGCGAAACCCACAGGGTTAACATTGTAGAGAACATAAAATGAAAACACGTATGCCAACTTCTTTTATCCCCAAAAGCATCACAGTGGCGACCTGCGCCGCATTATTTGTTTCGGTAGCCAGTTTTGCCGGCACAAGTCTGAAAACCGATGCAGATAAAACCTCTTACAGCATTGGTGCTTCTATTGGTAATTACATTTCTGGCCAGGTTTATAACCAAGTTGAATTGGGTTCAGAGGTGAATGTCGACTTAGTCGTGCAAGGTTTTGTGGATGCGCTTAAAGATAAACAGCAATTAACCGACGAAGAAGTGCTGACCTACCTGAACCAAAGAGCAGAACAACTCAATGCCGCAAGAACTGTCGTTGCTGAAAAACAAATGGCAGAAACTAAAAAGGCAAGTGCGGCATATCTTGCTGAAAATCAAAAAAAGTCTGGCGTTAAAGTTACCGCCTCTGGTCTTCAATACGAAGTCTTAACCCAAGGTAAAGGTCATAAACCCAATCCAGAAGATGTGGTCACAGTGGAATATGTTGGCACTCTTATCGATGGGACTGAGTTTGAAAATACGGTTGGACGTAAAGAGCCCACTCGGTTTGCATTAATGTCGGTGATCCCCGCTTGGGAAGAGGGATTAAAGTTGATGCCTGTGGGGTCTAAATACCGTTTTGTGGTACCAGCAAGCCTTGCCTATGGCACTGAAGCCGTAGGTATTATCCCTCCTGAGTCAGCACTTATCTTTGAAATCGAACTGAAAAATATTGAGAAACCCAGCGAAATGAAAGAGATGAAAAATAAAAAGATGATGCCTGCACACGGTTAATCAGGCTCCTAAAACGAGTTGTTTGGAGAGTGAAATGGAGACTGGAATGGTGAGCTTAGGACTAGGCATTGGCATCAGTTTACTGTTGTTTGTTGCTTACATTTACTGGCAGCACATGCGTCTAAACCTAATCATGGGAATCGCACAGTTGCCAAACATGTCGAGCAAAGTGCCCTTTGCGATGGGAATCGTCCTAGTGCTGCTTACCCTTGCTATCTACAGTCAAACAGGCCGTTTTAGGGATTGGGATCAAGGTCGGATTGATGAAAATATTGATTATTTAGTGGCGGCCGAGATTACCAAAGCCAGTCGTTGGGCTCAGAGTGAGCCGCAAAACACCTTGGCACTTATGTCATTAGCTCAGGCTTACAATGCGGGAGGTTTGTACTCAGATGCGGTGCTGACCTTAGATAAATTACTCGAAATAGGGGGAGATGATGCCGAAGTGTTAGGGGCAAAAGCTAACGCGCTTTATTACCGCGAGCTTCGGCAAATGACACCTGAAACCCAAGGGGTGATTGCCAAAGCATTAGCACTTTCTCCCTTTGAGCCTCAAACCCATATGTTACTCGCGGCAGATGCTTACTTGCATGCTCGTAACCAAGAGGCCATTGACCATTGGCAGCTCCTGCTCAAACACAATGGGGACAGTATCAACCGTGAAGCAATCGATAATGCGATTGCAAAAGCACAAAGCAAAATGAATGAAAGATGAAACCCGTTTCTATCAACCCTCGCCGTAAAGATCTGTCCCTGCAAGGAATCTGGCGAGGCGTTGATATTTTTAATAAAAGGATGAATAGGATGAAGAAATACTATGCATTGTTGCTGTTAGTGCCCTTGCTATTTGGCTGTAATAAAAGCGAGGCCACAGACCATGTTCATAAAGCCGAGATGATCCACGAGCATGACCGTTGCCATTTATGCGGCATGGTGATCACTAAATATCCCGGACCTAAAGGGCAAGTACACCTCAAGGCTGAGAAAACGGTACCTAAGTTTTGTTCTAGCCGCGATATGTTTAACTTTGCATTACAGCCTGAAAATAAAAGACAAATTGATTACATGATGGTGCATGACGCGGGCACGACTGATTGGGATCAGCCAGACGATGGCGCCTTTATTGATGCTCAAAGTGCCTTCTATGTTTACGGTACGACCAAGAAAGCTGTGATGGGACCTGCCGTTGCCCCTTTTAGTACCAAAGCTGCCGCCGAAGCCTTTGCTAAGGAATACGGTGGCCGAGTGCTGAGATTTGATGACATCACCCTAGAACTGCTCGCGGGTGATAAATAAGGTTGTGATGATGAAGCTGCGTCTCGTCCTTATTTGGCTGCTGTGCTTTGCCTCTTTCGGTACTTGGGCTGCACTCATTCGGGTAACAGATACAGATTCACTCACTCTTGCCCTTAACAAAGCCCAAGCAGGTGACACCTTGGTGCTAGCCACTGGGGTGTATGAAGGCTCCTTTAAGGTGACGCAATCTATTTCGCTAAAGGGGGAAATAGGCGCGACATTAGATGCACTGCGCCAAGGGAGTGCGTTGGTCATTGAGGCACCTCAGGTGAGTATTGAGGGGCTAAATATCCGCCACTGGGGACGGGATCTGTATTACCGTGATGCCGCCATTTTACTCAAAAAAGGGGCGGATCATGTGCAGATTAAGGGAAACCGCTTGGTGGGTGAGGGTTTTGGTATTTATGGCGAACAGTTAAACTCGCCCATCATCACGGACAATAGTATTAGTGGCAACGGTGCCATTCATGTGCTTGATCGGGGTGATGGCATTTATCTTAAGCATGTTAATTCGCCACAAATTGACCGCAATCAGCTCATTTTTGTCCGTGATGGTGTGTATTTAGAGTCCGTTGCCCACAGCCGCATTTATGAAAATCAATTCACTAAGCTGCAATATGGCATTCACTACATGTATACCCAAGCCGACGAAGCGTGGCAAAACCAAGCGATTGCCGTCGATGGCGGTTATGCCCTAATGAATTCAACCAATATTTACCTGCACCACAACCGTGTGACTCAGGCGCGGGACTTTGGCATTTTACTCAACATTACTGAGGCATCCCATGTGCAAGCCAATGTTGCGAGTCAAATCCATAACCCTAATGGCACTGTGGAGCTTGGCAATGAAGGGAAAGGTATTTTTATTTACGCCGCTCAACATAACCGTATTCAAGATAACGAGTTTAGCCACAGTGATACCGGGATCAGTATGGCCATGGGCGGAGAGGAAAATCGCCTTTGGCATAATCGTATTATGGCCAATCAAACCCAAGTCAAATATGTCGGAGAAACTCAACTTGAATGGAGTTATCAGGGGCAGGGGAATTACTGGTCGGAATATCAAGGTTGGGATCTGAATGGCGATGGATTAGGGGATATTGCCCATAGGCCGAATGACAGTTTAGATAAACTGTTTTGGCTTTATCCTGAAGCCAAACTGTTGATGGAAAGCCCCGTTGTGTTGTTACTGCGCTGGGTGGAACGCCAATTTAAGCCCCAAGTGACGAGCGGTATAAGTGATAGTTTTCCCCTAATGCAAAGTGACGCGCACGTACTGATTGATGGAGGTTCGCGATGAATCATCAAACTATGACCTGCTCAGCGAATAAGCCTGTAACGAGTGCAGATGTGGTTGTTAAAGCGACGAATATCAGTAAATGCTATGGCAAGTTTAAGGCACTGGATGATGTGAGTTTTGAGGTGCTAGCGGGTCAAGTGATCGCACTCCTTGGGCACAATGGTGCGGGTAAATCTACGTTACTCAAGCTTATTTTGGGATTACTTACCCCCACAAGTGGCTTGCTCCAAGTTCAAGGTTATAGTGTCGGAAGTATGAATGCCAGACAGAGTTTGTCCTTAGGCTATTTACCTGAAAATGTGAGTTTTTATGACAATATGACCGCCAATGAGCTGCTGCGATATTTCGCTAAGCTTAAGGGCGTTGCCTTGCCTAAAGTGCATGAATTACTTGCTGAATTTGGTTTAGAGGCCGCTAAAGATAAGCGCTTGAGTACTTTTTCTAAGGGGATGCGGCAACGTCTTGGATTGGCGCAGGCGATATTGGCTGAGCCTAAGGTACTGTTACTCGATGAACCGACAGTTGGCTTAGATCCCTTGGCATCGGCTTTCTTGTATCAAAAAATCGCTCAGCTCAGGGCGCAGGGCTGCGCCATTATTATCAGTACCCATGAGTTGGGATTAGTACAAGATCAGATGGATCGCGCTTTGATCTTAGGTCGAGGACGAATGTTGGCTTCGGGAAGCTTAACCTCCCTGAGGGCGGCGACTCAGTTGCCAAATCATATCTTGTTGCATTTTCTATCTAATACTCAAAGGCAAGCATTGCTAGCGGATCCCATTTTAGCGGCATGTGTTAAGGCAAACGCGGGGCAGGGACTCATGCTCGTCGTGCCACTGGAGCAAAAGTCAGCCGTGTTAAATCACTTATTACAAAAAGTGCCAGCGGGGGATTTTTCTATTGAACCTCCTAGTTTGCAGAGTGTGTTTCATCATTACATGGAAAGTCTTTGCCCCCTTCAGTCGCCAAAAATGCCCACAAAGACTATTAACATAACAGATATAAATCAGGCGATTAATTTGGAATCAGTCCTATGAACCGTTCCGAGGTTTTGCATCGCCGTTTAAGTGCCCTGAGCATAGTGAGCACCATAGCCGCCAAAGAGTTTAAGGATAATTTACGTAATCGTTGGTTATGGATGATGGCGGGAATCTTGTTGCTGCTATCTCTGTGTGTGAGTTTTATGGGCAGCGCAGTGTCCGGCAACTTAGTGGTATTTGAGCCTGCCCAAATCCTTTCTGGGTTAGTCACTTTATCGGTATTTATGCTCCCTTTAGGTGCGATTTTGTTGAGTTATGACAGCTTTGTTGGTGAAAAAGAATCCGGCACTTTGTTGTTACTGCTGACCTATCCATTAGCACGTTGGCATCTGGTGTGCGGCAAGTTTTTAGGCCATGCCTGCGTGATGACCATTGCCTGCATTTTGGGCTTTGGTTTAACAGGATTAATACTGATATCACTGGGCGATACTCAGGCCCAGTTATCCATAGCTATCGGGTTTACCCATTTGATTATGAGCAGTATTTTGCTGTCATTAGTGTTCGTGCTCTTGGGTTATTGGGTTAGCTTGTGTGTGCGAGAAAAAGCCAAGGCGCTGGGGATATTGCTCATTTTATGGTTTGTGCTTGTGCTGGTTTATGATCTGATTTTACTCAGTGCTGTGGTTGGAATGAGTGAGATGTTTAATCGTACTGTATTCAATCTACTGATTTTGTTGAACCCTACTGATCTGTTCCGTGCTTTAAATTTACTCGCGACCCCCTCGGATACACTCGCGGCCAAAAGTAGTCTCACTCTGCTTGCTCAAACTGGGCTGGGCTTACCCTTAATGTATGGTTTGCTGGGTGGCTGGATTGGTGCATTACTTTTGTGTTGTTCTTGGATCTTTAAATACCAAGAAATCTAGTTTAGCGACCTCTGTATTAGTCTAACTTTGTACTTATTAAACAATGACTAAACTGAGTATAGAGTCACACTCTTATATGTTGTTAAAAGGTAAAATAAACCATCTTGACTTGGTGATTGCATATCATCGTTTTCTTGGAAAGAAACAATGTCACATGATGATTGCATGTTGTTAGTGTAATCAAACTTTATCAGTATTGGCTGATCTTTCAGGCGTTTAACATGCATAAAATCACATCTTATTTAATGTTAGATGAACAGGCTAAGGAATTAGTCGATCATGTGAATGGGACAACCATCAGCCTGACTTTTTCCGAAACGGCCTTATTAGTGCTGCTGTTATCATCCACGAATGCCATTTTTACTAAGGAAGAATTGCTGCAGGTCGGCTGGCCTGAAAGGGTGGTTGCTCCTACCTCTTTAACGCAATGCATCAGTACCTTACGTAAAAAGCTCGAACCCTATACCGAAGTGCAGCTTAAAACCGTGGCACGCCGCGGTTATCAATTGCATATCTCTGAACAATCCCATGTAAAGATGTTGGCGATCAATGATGCGAATGCAATTCGTGATGCCTTAGTGGGGGTGTCGGTTTGGACTAAAGTTGCTGGTATTGCCCTTTTGTGCGCTATCTTGGCAATCGTTTGGTATGTGAGCGACCACCATGCGGTGGTTAAACAGGTGGCTAAATGGCATGCCGATAAATATATCAGCCTCAATATTGGTGGCACGCTGGGGACGGCACGAACCTTCTATATTGGTGATGAGGATCGTTTACATCCTTCATGGTGGCAAAAACATTTAGCGCCAGAGGGAAATCACATCAATAACCTTAATTATTTCAGTGCGTTTACCTCAACAGATGGCAAAAATTATTCGATGGCGATTTGCCCTGAGCTGGACGCCGATGCCTGCAGTGGTCACGGCATCATCAATATCACGGCGATAGATGCAAAACCCGCAGGATTAAATATGGCGGAGTTTATTCCGTTGAGCCAAATAATGGAGCAGCGCATTCGCTATAACCGTATTGTCCTCCCTGCGGATGATAAAGGAATGGGTGAGTTACTTGAGCATAATTACCATGCGGATATTTATTTTCCCGTCGCGGGTGAACTCTTAGTTCGTAATGATCTCAGTATGTCTCTGGTCTATGAAGGGCAAAATAAGGGGAAGTTTTATTCGACCTCCTGTATTACAGATCAAGATTGTTTAACGACGCCGATTAAATACACTATCCGCGGTGAGTTTGAGCAGTACCAGACCACAATTGATGACCTTAAAGTCGATGTTTTTCACGTTAAAGTGTTACAAAAAGAACTGACAAAACCGGATGAAGTCAGCCATTCTGCTATGCAGTTCTACCGTGAAATTCGTAAGCATGATATCCGTGATGAAGATTTATTTTATTATCGTGTTTATCAAAATGAGCACACGGCAGTATGGATCATTCCTCAGATGGGACAAGTACTTGCGTGGACTCAGTACACTCAGATCAAATTATAGAGTAGTCATTAGCCAAACTTGATTAAGCCGACATAGTGTCGGCTTTTTTGTGCCTGCAGTTGAGCGCGGTCGTGATGATACTAAGCTGCGTGTTTAAGCGTCTGGCTCAAATTGTTTGCATTAACTTTCTATCATAAAAATTGGCTTTGTTTTACTTCTTCATTCAGTGCCAGTTACACTGCCAAACTTAGCAATCACACTATAAATACAATAATAAAAAAGAGAGGAGTCATTCATGTCGGACCGTCTTATTCCCGTGCTGTTACTGTCAACTTCAGTACTGGCTGGGCTCACTGCTTGCAGTGATAACACCACAGAAAACACCGTAAAAACCAGCGAAAACGCGCTAAAAAGTCAAGACGTTGCGGCTCAAATGCCGATTGGCATTAATGTCGCGGCTATGACGCCAACGGTAAAACCAGGGGATGATTTTTATACCTACGCCAATGGCGAATGGATGAAAACGACGATGATCCCAGCCGATCGCTCTAGCACTGGCGCTTTCCTCGTTGCCTTTGAAGCAACCGAAAAGCATAAAACCAGTTTGATTGCCGATTTGGTGAAAGCGCAACATGCGGCTGGGAGCGACGAAGCGCGTATCGCCGATTTCTACAAAGCTTACACAGATACTGCCGCTATTGATGCCGCAGGAATGAAGCCTGCCGAGGCGGATATTGCCCGTTATGAGGCCATTGTGAGCAAGCAGGATTTATCTGCGGCGTTAGGCGGAAATCTGCGCGCGGATGTCGATCCTCTCAACGCGACTGATTTTTATACCGAAAACCTATTTGGGATCTTCGTCACCCAAGGTTTAGCCACGCCGGGCGAAGTCTTACCTTACTTTTTACAGGGTGGTTTAGGCTTACCTGAGCGTGAATATTACCTGTCTGCCGATCCTAAAATGGTCGACATTCGCACCGCTTACCGCGCTTACATTGAAACCTTGCTCAAAGATGCGGGTGTGAGCGACGCCGCTGTCCGTGCCGATCGTATTTTTGCCCTTGAAAACAAGATTGCCGCGGCCCACGCCAGCCGTGAAGCAAGCGAGGATTTTACTCAGTCTTCGGGTGTATGGAGCCGTGCTGACTTTGATGCCAAAGCACCGGGCATCGATTGGACTGCCTTTCTAGCGGCGGCGCAACTGGGCAATCAGCCTAAATTTGCGGCCTACCATGCAACGGCGATTACGGGACTTTCTGCGCTTGTGGCCTCTGAGCCTTTAGAAGCATGGAAAGATTGGCTCGTGTTTCACCATATCAACAGCCATGCTGATGTGTTGCCATCGGCTATCGACAACGCTTCGTTTGCTTTTAATGGCACTAAGCTTTCTGGCACGCCAGAGCAGCGCAGCCGCGATAAACGTGCCTTAGCGGCACTCGACCAATATTTAGGTGATGCCGTAGGCCATGCCTATGCCGAGCAATATTTCCCCGCTTCGGCCAAAGCAGAAGTCAGCACTATGGTGGATAACATAGTGGCCGCCTTCGGTCAGCGAGTGGAAAAACTCGATTGGATGGACCCTTCAACCAAGAAAGAAGCCCTAGCAAAAGTGGCCACTATGGCGGTGGGCGTGGGTTATCCCGACAAATGGCGCAATTACGACAGCTATGCTGTGACTGCGACCAATGCCTACGCCAATGCCATCAATGGTGAAAAAGTAGAGTACAGCCATCAGCTAGCCAAGATTGGCAAACCAATGGATAAAGGCGAGTGGTGGATGACGCCGCAAGTGGTGAATGCGGTGAACTTGCCGGTGCAGAATGCGCTTAACTTCCCTGCGGGTATTTTGCAACCGCCATTCTTCGATGCTAAGGCCGATGCCGCTTACAACTATGGCGCGATTGGCGCTGTGATTGGCCATGAAATCAGCCATAGTTTTGATAACAATGGCGCGGCCTTTGACTCGACTGGTGCTATGCGTAACTGGTGGACGCCCGCTGACTTTGCTCAATTTGATAAGCAAGGCGATGCGTTAGCGCAGCAGTTTGATGCTTATGCGCCATTCCCTGATTTACACGTGAATGGCAAGTTGACCTTAGGTGAAAACATTGCCGACGTAGCAGGTTTAGCCGCCGCTTATGATGCTTATCACGCCTCGCTTAAAGGCAAAGATGCCCCAGTGATTGGAGGCTTTACGGGTGATCAACGCTTCTTTATCGGCTTTGCGCAAACCTGGGCCACTAAGATGCGTGACGAAGCCCTGCGTGCTCGGGTGGCAACCGATGGACATGCCCCCGGCATGTACCGCGCGCTGACCGTGCGTAACTTAGATGCTTGGTATACTGCATTCGATGTTAAGCCTGGCGATAAGCTGTATTTAGCCCCTGAAGATCGCGTTAAGATCTGGTAAGTTTACTGCGTTGATTTGAAAGGAAGGGGAACACTAACGTTCCCCTTTTTATTAACGATTTTGCAGTCGGTTGTAATCCAGCCACCCACTTTCTATCGGGTGATTGTCGAAAAAGATCTGATTGAGTTTGTCACTAAAGGCCCAAAACTTCGGATCGGTACGGCGTACACCCACCATATCTAACAGTGCTTCATAGTCTTTTTCAGTTTGCATTTTCTCTACTGTCGCCACGACGTTAGGCAAGTCCTGTTCTTTCACTTGCCAAAATGCCTCAGGATAACTGCCCAATAAGCCATGCACTAAAGTGACGTCATCTTTAGCGGGTTCGCGGTTACTCGCCTCATTAAACAGGCTCGAAATATTCCGATGAGCACTATTGCGAACTAAGGTAAATATCTCAGCTTTACCCGCTTTTTCAGGTTCCACCATGATCATGGTTAGTTCAGGTAACAGGGTCGCTTGTGTGCCTTTTAATCGATCTAATGTGTGTAAAAGTGCTTTGCTATGTATTTGCAAGCTGCTGTTTTCTATGTGATATCGATTGGGTTGAACCTTAGCAACCTTCTGTCCGAGTTTTTGATACAGCTCGCCCTTTAGATCGTCACTAAAGTAAAGTACGCCCGTAGGCTGATGAAAGGTGTTGATATCCCCTGCGATAAAGGCCGTGAGCTGAGTACCTGCCCCTTGATACCAATCACTCAACTGCTTGCGTCTTTCCTCCTGCGGCAACAGGGTCAGGAAATTCGATTCCCCCTCCATACGTAAAAAATCCATGTATAAGCGAGTTAATAGCTGGTGGCCGTAGTTACCATAAACATCGAAACCCGCGACCAATAAATAGTGGATACGCTCCAGCAAGGCATAATCGATAATCCAAGCCGTTTTGGGGGGCTCGCCGACTAAGCCTTTGACCACTGTGGCATTGTCGAAGTGCCGAAATACTGTCAGGCTGGCATTATCATTGGTGTCGTCGCCATCCCAGAGTCCGTCTATGGTAAGGTGCTGGCCGTTTTTGAATTTCTCGTTCAAGAACTGATTACGCGCCCGCATATATTTGCCTTGCTTGGCGGCATATTTTACCCAAGTTACTGCTAATGCAGTGCTTTCTTCCTCTGCAGGCATACGTAGGTTTTCAAGTTGGGAATGGTAAAAAGCGCTAAAGTCAGTGTCGTCCATATAATCTGGAGTCACAAAGTACACCCAGAATCTATCGTTAATGACATTGAGCGCCACCTGACCACGGCACACTGGACCTTTGATAAAGCCCATAATGGTATCTTGGGCGCGGGTCAGCATAAATCGATAGCGCGCACTGGCAGGAATTTGAATAAAAGCTTCAAAGGGATTAGCCGCAACGCTCGGCTGGTAGCTCGGCAGTTGAGTGACTGAGTAATCCGCATCGATAAACCATTGTTGCCAGTTATTTAGCAAGCCGGTATTTAAAGCGTAGGGGATATGGGTTTTATCGACTATGGTTGCCCGATAAGGCCGAAAGCGGTAATAGACTCGCTCCACCTTAGGATCGTCGAAGGGACGACGGGAGGCGATAATATCCAGCGCTTGCCCCGGCGGCGTCCGAGAACGCACTAACTCGAAGAATAAAGGCTGGGCGTTCGGCTGATTTAAAGACTCAAAATATAAATGGAAGGCAAACAAATGCTCGTAGATGTAACGTGCACTTAATTGGCTTTTTAAACTGTCGCCGTTTAAAAACTCCTCCCAGTGGGTTATTTCTGCAATAAATTCAGGTGTAAGCGCCTGTGCAAACGGCAGTGGCGCACCTTGCTCGAGCCAGTGCATCAACACTTGATGTTCATTAGCATTCAGTGCTGGCAAGCCATAAGGCATACCTGCAAGGGGCTGGCTTTGCTCGTATTTGTCCATTTCCTCTAGGCTGGCGCATTGCTGAACTCTGTCTAGGCTGAAATCAAAACGCTTATCTAAAATCTTGTCTTCGGGCAGGGGATGCATTTGCTTAAGCGTGAGCATTCTGGCTAATACCGAGGCTTGGGTATTGGCTTCTGGGGTTTGATCGCGCTCGTTTAGCATGGGGTAAAACCCGCGTTGACGCCAAGCTTCTGGGGTAAAGGCATCGACAAATAAGCGATTAGGTGTGGCAGCGACTAAACGTGTGCCTTGGTAAACCTTTTCCTTACTTGCCCCACGCTCTATACCTTCGCTTGAGGTCATTTTTAACTGACAGGGGGCATCGTAACAGGCATGACATACCACGCAGCGGCTATTGAGAATAGGCTCGACTTCTTTGTGCACAAACTCGGCCTGTTGAATAAATTGGTCGTTCAGCTGTGCATTTTCGACGCGTTTTTGCGGTGAGCTAGTGCCAAACAGGCTATTGAAATCGATTTGCGCTACGCTGGCACAACCCGTCGCTAACAGCACTGCGACCAACAACAACCTCTTCCATCCCCCTTTTATCGCGTCCATTCACCGCTCCTTCATTTGCCACATGCTATTTAGCAGAGTTAGGCTTTTTAGCCTACTGATAAGTATCACTTTAGCAGAAGAGTGTGTTGGATTTGAAATTTGCAGCCAGATGTTGTTCAAGGAGTTTACTTAAGTTGCCCTACAGACTTTTGGTCGCTGCTCGAAACTTGGGTAAGATAGCGGCTATAAAAGCGTACCTGTGACGGCTGTATTAATTGCACCAGTATTGTTGTGGCAATAACAAAAGGATGAAGTATGACTGCTGATAACCGCTATTTTTACGAACCGAGCAAAGGCCATGGCCTTGCACACGATCCTTTAAATGCGATTGTGGGGCCTCGACCGATCGGCTGGATTTCATCACGCAATGCCGAGGGGCAACGCAATCTCGCACC
This sequence comes from Shewanella sp. SW24, assembly GCF_025653395.1. NCBI lineage: Bacteria > Pseudomonadati > Pseudomonadota > Gammaproteobacteria > Alteromonadales > Shewanellaceae > Shewanella > Shewanella sp. SW24. Next base: position 2,486 of record NZ_JAKKSH010000022.1, on the reverse strand, counting down.
TTACAGCTTTTTCAATTGTTTCAACTACAAACCGCCCATCATCGGCTTTGCCAGCACAGGCTGGAAAGACAGTGTCGCCAATATCGTCGAAACAGGGGAGTTTGTGTGGAACCTCACCACTCGCGGCTTAGCCGAGCAGATGAATCAAACCTCCGCCATGCTGCCACGCGGTCAAGATGAGTTTAGTTTTGCCGGACTCACGGCTAAAGCTGGCACCATTGTTAAGGCCGATTTAGTGGCTGAAAGCCCAGTAAACTTCGAATGCAAATTGTCCCAATGTATTCAACTCACCGCCGCCAATGGCGACAAGATTGATACTTGGTTAGTGTTAGGTGAAGTGGTGGCCGTGCATATTGCCAAGCATTTACTCAATGCCGAGGGGATTTATCAAACTGCTCTTGCCGAGCCCGTATTACGTGCTGGCGGCCCATCGGCTTATTATGGGATCTCCGAAGATCTGCGTTTCGATCTACATAGACCACAAGTGTAGGGGGTTGCTCAGGCGCCGCAGGGCTGGGGGTGTTTAAACTTCGTTTGAGTTTGATCTTGGTGTAAAGGTTTGTGCATTAGAAATCAAAATCTAAATCAACGTCGTGGGGCTTCACCCCACACCCGACCAAGAGGGGATCAACAGCAATTCCCTCTTGGATCTCCCTTGCCGCCCCTAGCGAAGTTACATGCATTGATTAGTGGCTTCGTGCTTATTCGAAAATAGCTAACGCTTCCGATGGGGCGTCCCTTCCCCCCGAAAGCTACGCAGACGTCCTGTCTGCGTCACGCTATTTTCTTCAACGCCCTTCAGCAACTTCGCAGGGGAAGGTGTATCCCTTGAAATCTGGCGTTGTCTTCTATTTATTAAAAGCAAAAAGAGTTGTGAGTTTCCGTCTATTCTATGAATTTTCAGAGCTTAGAAGTAAAGATTCGACAACTAACTTTAATGTTCTCCACCATACATAAATTGCGGCATTACTTGATGAAGAACCATCACACAAAAGTCCATGAGCTAGATCATTTCTCAAGTTTGGGCCTCTTGGATCTGTTAATAAAACTTTAAACTCAAAAAGTAAGTTTTCATCAAAAATATCCGTAGCCTCCTTTTTGTCTAATAATGTGCTTAGCCCAACTTCCATTTCTATACCATTCAGGTCTAGAGTTGTCGTTAATATGTCATGTGATTTAAGGATAACTCTAACCAAGTTTTCTAATTGAGGGGTCAAAAGATATATTGCTGATGAGAAATCGAATTCAAATCCTTCGTGCAAAGACTTTGCAAATAAATACTGTCTATTACTAGGTATTAATGGTGATTGATGACACAAGTCTAGCAGTAAAGCAAATGGTATTCTATGCTCACTTAAAAGTGTTTGTAGTGCTGGTAATATCTGTATGTCGATAATAAAGTCAATTTTATTATATATATTTTGAAAAACTTGATTCATAACTGAATCATCTGAAGATTCGTCATCCTTGTAAAATTCATAAGCTGTTGTTTTTGATATTACTCTTGCATCATTTGAGAACAATGTACTTGGCATTAGGCTTGTAAGTATGTTTTGTGACATCATTTTTTTGTTTCATCAATAATATTATTTCTTTTAAAGCTTTCTGCAATAGTTACAAATTTATATATAGCCTCTACTACACTGTCAACATTACTTACATAACTTGAGCATGTGCTTGCAATGCTAGACATCTCATGAATATCTTCTTGTGAAAAAGTATGGCTTTCCCTAACCATCTGGTTTATAGCATTAGCATTAGCTTCATTAATGCCTAATCTAAGCTTGTTTATTTCATATTCAACACCTAATTTATCACGATATATAATTGGTATTTTTCTAAAGACTTGGATCGCATTATTGTAAAATTCACTAGCAATAGCGCCTGAGTCACTGAGCCTATTATTACCTTCTTTTGCCCATGATTTCGCAAGATGAAATAATGAGTTATTTGATTTTTCTGATTGATCAGATGATGCATATAATCTTGATGATAGCTCTAAGTATGCTCTTGCTGAAAGGTGGTTAGAAAGTGCTAAATATTCGAGACCTTTTGAATATGATTTATCAGCAAAATATTTTATCCTTGAGTTATTGAAACCAAGATCTAAATAAAACTCACATAGCCAAAGATACATAAGTCCGTCTTTTTTCTCATATTCTAACAAGGCTTTAATTAGCTTTTCTTCAATTACAGATAACTTGTCTTGACCACTGGTTCTTAATTGGATAGCTAATCTCTGAAGGATCCCCTCATAAATCAGCCATAGCATAGCCATATTTGAGCAACTGATTGGCGAATAATACCCAGGCCGCCAGCAATTCTTTCTCCGTGATTTGATAATCAGGCCGCCTGAGTACCTCCAATCCCAAGCGAATCGTTGAGAGTACCGTTCGATGCCCAATGGTATTGGCCTGAAAATGCTTATCCCAGCCCTGTTGCTGTGCGTGTAAACCAACTAGCCACAACAGGCATTGAACCATCAA
>NZ_JAKKSH010000021.1:0-77515 GCF_025653395.1 Shewanella sp. SW24 | reverse complement strand
TTTCGACCTAACTCAGTCAAGGTCAGTGTCTTACATTCAATCAGTGCCTTAGAGGCCAGCATCAAGCTGTTTAATCGTTTTAGGTGAAGTTCTGGGCAGTATTGGTGTAAAGAATGTTGTAGGATATTGGCTTCGCGCATCTTGTTGTCCAAGTGTAGTTTTTAGCGAAACCATTTGATCATGCAACAAGATGCGCTTCCACCCTAATTTGATGATTTATTTGTAAATCATCAGGGGATTCTTCAGAGCGGTGCATCTAATACTGTGTAGCATAAGCAACCGTTAATGGTTTTCGGTGAGTGATGATGTTGGCCGTCAAGCACGATAAAATCACCTGGCACATAGTCACCATTAAGATCGGAAAACTCTCCGGCTAGCAATAGTGTTAGTTCATAACCTTTATGGGTATGTTGGGGGATTTCACCTTGGGCATCTATATGCAATAGGCTAGCGCGGGTGTTCGTTTCGTCGACATCAAAACGCATGCGACTGACTTTGCCTAATATTTGCCATGGACGGGCCAAATGCTGACGAAACACCGAGGGCACAGTGTAATGCTGTTGCTTTATGTCGACATCGATAGGGGCGTTATTAGGCACATTTGTCGCTGCCGGTTGAGCCATGATTTGCGCCATCATAGCGTCAATGTCCAATGCCGATTCTTGATTGTCGCCAGAGTGTTGCACCTCAACATACTCTCTGTGCATCAACTCTTCGCCCGTATCATTTGCAGCATGACCGCCATCAGGATTTAATGCTAAATTTGCAGCTTGTTCTGTGAATAGGGCAAGCTGCTCTCGACAAGTCTCACATAGGTCGCAGTGTGCGGATATTGCTATCGCCATTGATAAAGGTAAGTTCCCATTGGCATGGCTGACGAGTAATTCTTGTTGGGGATGATGCTTAATCATTGTGTGTCTCCAAGAAGCTTTTCAACTTTTCTAGCCCTAATCTTAAACGGGACTTTATGGTCCCTATTGGTACCTTTAGGGCATCGGCTAGCTCTTGTTGAGTGAGTTCTTGCATGTAAATGCCTTGCACAACTTGTCTTTGTGCTATGGGAAGGGCATCAAGATGTTGGAGTAATTTAGCCGTCAACTTGTGATCAGTGAGTGTGTCTTGAGCCATGGTCGCATCACACAGCGGCCAAATATCATCACCGAAAGTATCTTCTCTATTGTGTTGTACCCGTCTAAGCATATCGAAACATTGATTACGCATGATGGTAAACACCCAAGTTGTCACTGACCCTTTTTCTGCATTATATAGATGAGCCTTAGTCCAAACGCTGGTCATGGTTTCTTGTACTAAATCCATCGCCAATCCTTGTTGATTCAGTCTTTGTAAACCAAAGGCTCGGATCTTGGGCATGAAATGCTGAAATAAGTGACCAAAGGCGGCTCTGTCTCGGTTGTCTGCTACTTGTAGCATAAACGTGATTAAAGCATCCGCTTGAGGCTCGCAGGTTTGGGAAGCTGGAATTTCGTTATCCATAGCCGAATTAGTCAGAGACGTGATTGGGACATGATACCGAGTTTGCCTGCTTTGTGATTGAATATTTTCCATTATTTTCGCTCTTATCCCAGTCGTGAGTGCTGAGTGTGATATCAGTAACGACAAAATTGAGAAGTGTGTTGTACTTCTGAGCCCAGTTTTGCTGTCAAACTTTCAATCAATACGAAGTGGCTTAAATAAAGGATCATTCACAGTATTATTTAATGACGGCCCGCAATAGATCTCGGGTCATAATATGATCTAAGGCATTAATGCAGGTGTACTTTTCGGATGCTTGTACGGGTAATATTTCTAGCCAGCGCTGGCAGACCCAAGCGATATCATCGAACTGTTCTGTTTGGTAGTGCTTGAGATGTTGCGGATATTCCTTAAGAATGTTTTGTAACATTTGACTCAAGTAACGTTCATCGGTCGCAATACGTACAGCAGGCCAATTGTCGATTAAACTGACGTCTCCGCGCTTTAAACCATCAGCTTCGACACTGATTTTATCAAGTTTAAAGCGTTTTGAACCTTGAATACTGATCCCTAATAGTCCGTCTGGTAAGGTTTCAAAATCAATAATATGCACTAAGGTGCCTATGGGCTGAATGGTTTTACCATCTTCTTCAAGCATACATAAGCCAAAGCCTTGGCCTGACTTTAATGATTCGGCGACCAAGCGCTTATATCTAGGTTCAAATACCCGCAGTTGTGTGTAACCTTCGGGCAATAAACAAATGGGTAATGGAAAAAGAGGTAATTTCATCGTGGCCTCTGGTGAACTTATGTTCCTATCATTACGTACCATAATGGCAGTTCGATCAGTAAAATTATTCAACAGTAGTTTACCCATAGTGAGAGGATGGCATGAAATTAAATCCATTTGAGAAAAAGATCGTTCAGCATCCATTACGTTTTTGGCTACAAAATCATCTCGAAGCGCCTTTACTAACGTCTATGATGCCAAAACCTATGGCTTTGTGCGAACGCGCATTAGAAATAGGTTGTGGGTTTGGTAACGGCATTCAGTTGATCCGCGAACATTTTGGCGCGGGACATATCACGGCCGTGGATATCGATCCTGAAATGGTTGCCTCCGCACAATCCTGTTGGCAATCTCGGCCGCAAGGGTTAAAAGGGCTGAGTTTCTCGGTTGCTGATGCAACATGTTTACCCTTTGCCGATAGCGAGTTTGATATGGTGTTTGATTTTGCCGTATTCCACCATATTCCAGAGTGGCAAGCGGCCATTAAGGAAGTTGCAAGGGTGCTGAAACCGAACGGACACTTTGTGATAGAGGATTTATATCGTGCCGCAATTTGTAATCCATTGAGCCGACGCTTATTTGAGCATCCACAGCAGAATCGCTTTAATCATAGTGAGTTGTTAACGGTATTGCGCCAGCTGGGATTTGAGATTGTCCGCGATAGAAATGCCTTTAATCTTGCGGGTACGGTGCTCGCCCAGAAAATATTGCGTTAGGCGTTAGAGTTGATGCTTAACCTAAATTGAATCGTTAGGATTAAATGATTGCGCTAGCACTAAGACCAAATATTAGCAATGTCGCGTATTATCTGAAGATATCAGCTTAGGGATATAGATATCTGAGATGCGCTAAACGAAGTTTATGGCCGAACTTTGCGAGAGTGGTTGTAATTTTTAGATAAAATAGACTCTCGGCATGGTTCTTCATGGGAGTTTACCGCTATAATTTGAGCTAATCCGTCGCATGTGGGGAAAGGATTTTCCTCAAGAGTAGAGAAGCAGCATTATGGCAAACGTACTTGCAACCGTAGATCAGCGTACCAAACTCGTTGGTGAGAACCGACTTGAGTTGTTGCTCTTTAGCATTAATTCCACGCAGTTATTTGCCATTAACGTCTTTAAAGTCAAAGAGGTCGTCAAGCTTCCTCCCTTGAATGCGATGCCGGGTAGTCATCCGCATATTTCTGGTGTTGCTAATATTCGCGGGATTTCTATCCCCGTGATTGATTTACGTTCGGCCATAGGGTTTAAGCCCGTGCCGCCTAACGAAGATGCCAATATGATCATCACAGAATATAACCGCAGTGTGCAGGGTTTCTTAGTCGGTAAGGTTGAACACATTATCAACATGACTTGGAGCGATATTATGCCGCCGCCGAAAACGGCTGGACGTAATAATTATCTAACGGCAATTACTCGCATAGAGCATCAAGGTCAGTCGCAGTTAGTGTCTATTATCGACGTAGAAAAAGTCTTGGCGGAGATAATTCACTACGATATCCGTTTATCTGAAGGTGTACTCGACGAAACCTTAGTCCATGAAATGCCAGGCAGAAAAATCCTGATTGTGGATGATTCATCGACCGCCAGACGTCAAGTGCGTGAAACGTTAGGCCAACTGGGTATCGAAATTATTGAGGCATCTGATGGCTTACAAGCTCTGACGTTATTGCAGAAATGGCGCGATGAAGGTAAACAAGTTGCCAAAGAATTATTGATGATGATTACCGATGCCGAAATGCCCGAAATGGACGGTTACAAGCTCACTTCTGAAGTGCGTAGCGATAAAGCTATGTCGGATTTATTCATCACCTTAAATACTTCGTTGAGTGGCAGTTTTAACCATGCCATGGTTGAAAAAGTGGGCTGTGATAAGTTTATTTCTAAGTTCCAACCAGATTTGCTGGTGGAAGTGGTGCAAGAAAGATTAAGACAAGTGATTAATCACTGATCGCATTTTGAGATTCGTACTATCGGTGATTGACCTTGAGTCGATCATCGATAGGTTCAGCGCTTTGAATGAACGCTTTAATAACAGTTGTTAATACGGTCTTTGAATCACATTCTTTCAACTGCTACTTTTTTAACTGCTTTTCTGCAAACATTTGCCAACCCACTACCTATAACTCGCTCGATTATAACGCTAATTCGGCTGCTACATCGTCTAATACTTGGCGCTTCATTTCTTTGGCGGCGGCGATATGGATACGGGCGAGCCTTAAGGCATAGTTGAATCTTGCTCGACCGACGAGGCTTACCAGTTCGGCAAAAAACTGTGGATCTAAGGTGAATTGCGTCGAATAGTATTGGATAGCGGCATTGACTGAATTAAAAGTCACGCCATCGAATTCAAAACCTGCGTTATAACCTTGGTCGTCAATTTCTTCGCCCTCTAATACCAGTGGCCAACCGGGCGCATTGATACGGTCTCGTGCAATTTGGTACATCATCCAAGCACTTTTTTTAAAACCTTCAAACGCTTTGCAGGAGAATTCGGACTCAGCAAGCTCTTCTTCGGTCCAATTAATCCCAATGGCGAGGTGTTTCGCATAAATACGCATCAGTGCATCTTTGACGGCCATACGACAATCCCAAATGGAGCTAAGAGTATGTTGTTTGGCTAATCGCAAACATTCGCTGCAGGCGGGCACAGCTAACGAAGCATGTGGTGTATGTGTGTGTGCGATATATTCGAAGTGTTGATGACTCGGTTCGCCACAAAACCAGCAGGTATGGCGTTTGTCGAAGGGAATATCGATAAGCGGAATAGCAGACATCAAGGAATGAGCACCTCAGTCCTTGATATCATCAATGGCATACTGAAGCGATTAAACTTCTTCAACATCAACCAAATCTTTTGCTAAAACAATCGGATCAAGTTCAAGACAATCTTCATCGGTTTGCCAATCAACACCGATCAATACACCATCGTCGTTTAGATCTGAGACCCAATATTCTAGAAATTCTTCTAATGAAATAGAAACAGGTTGATAGTCGTGCCATTCGTCGCTGCAATGGGATTTTGCAGTAGCTTCATTTGACCATAATGGCATCACATCTGTGTCTTCAAATTCTGAAGAATCACAAACGACCCAGCCTTCGCCAGTTTCATCCATTAGACCCCAGAGCGTCTGATGTTGTTTTACATTTTTGATAAAGCCAGCCAAAGCCGCATTGATTTCAGTCATGATAGGTCTCTTTGATGTGTGCTGTTAACTTATCCATTATACGGTAACGTGCTGCGATACCAAGGGATTCTTTGTTAAGAATTTTTTTGTGTTGGATAACTGAGCAATAAGCCTATGCCGCAAGGTATTTATGGCGATAAGGATTGTGTTACGTGTCACTATGGGTCAGGATTATTGGTAATGAGTCGCCTTGGTACAGGCTGTTTTACTGACTAAATGTGGCTCAGATAGGGGCTTTACGTAGCGGAGAAACATGTCTTCTATGCTTTTGGCCGTTAAAGGTGTTTTGGATTCTAACCTTTAACTCGTTATGCCAAGGCGAATATCTCTCTAGGGCAATTCCCTCTTGAAGACGGAATATTGTCGTGTTTAGCCACAACAGTGTGATTGTTGTGAGATCAAATATTGGAGTTGTTGATTTGATTAAAATTAAAGGGTTAACTTATCTGTTTGCGAGTATTGCCGCCTGTGTCAGTCTGAGTGCCTGTTCAAGTGCGCCAACGGCGAGTGCCAGTGCTAATGCAACCAGCTCTAACGCAAGTGGCATAGCTGCTGAAATCAATCAAATGCCCGATATCAGTGCTAGCGTACAATCTAATGCTGAGGCGTTTCCAATGTGCTTGACTGGACTGCAAACGCGGGCACGTGCAGAAGGCCTGTCAGAGGCGACGATAAACTCTACCATTGCGAACTTGAAATTTGTCCCTCGAGTGATTGAGCTGGACCAACAGCAACCCGAATTCAGCCAGACATTTGATAATTATTTCAGTAAGCGCGCGACCGAATGGCGCGTCAATGAAGGCCGCCGTTTACTGCAAAAGCACAGTGTCTTACTTAATCAATTAGCGCAAAAATACGGCGTTCCGCCGCAATATATCTTGTCTTTTTGGGGACTGGAAACGAACTACGGTTCCTATAAAGGCAAAATGTCGGTATTGAATTCGCTGGCGACTTTGGCTTGTGAGCCACGCCGTAGCAATTATTTCACCATAGAGCTGATGCAAGCCTTAAAATTGAAAGAAAAGTATCAGTTCGATGATGACACTATGGTGGGATCATGGGCAGGTGCTATGGGACATACGCAATTTATGCCTTCTGCGTATGCCAAATATGCGGTCGATGGCGATGGCGATGGTAAGGCCGATTTATGGAATAGCACCACAGATGCGCTCACTTCTGCCGCGAATTTTTTGCAGCACTTAGGTTGGCAGCGTAATCAGCGTTGGGGGCGTGAAGTCTTGTTACCAAAGGATTTTAGTTACAGTCATTTAGGCGCGAAACAGCCCTTGTCGTTATCGGAATGGGCTGCGCTCAATGTAACGCAGTCGAATGGGCAACCTTTGCCTGCCGTCGATATTCAAGCTGCGCTGTATTTGCCTGCGGGACACACAGGCCCAGCCTTTTTAGGTTATGAGAATTTTAATGTGATCATGCGTTGGAATCGCTCCGAATTTTATGCCATTACGGTTGGGCACTTGGCCGATCGTATTAATGGTGGACAACCCTTAACAGTCAGTCCGCCTGAGCAACCACGCCTAAGCCGCGAGCAAGTAAAGCAACTGCAAACAAAACTGAACGAGGCTGGATTTGATGTTGGTAAGCCTGATGGCGTGTTGGGACGTAACTCTATGGCAGGGTTGCAAGCCTTCCAACGTAGCAAACAGATGATTGCCGATGGCTTCCCAAGCCCAGAGGTGTTTAGCGCTTTAGGATTATCACTTTAGTTACTGTAGTTACTGTAGTTACTGTAGCCAAAGAGCGCTCGCTGCGGGTTTTGAGTGCTTTGAGGCCGGATAAAAAAGTGGAGTGAAAAGCGCAGTTTTGTTAAGCTCGGCCCACAATTGAAATCGAAGAAAATCAAAGGATATTCGATGAGCATTAAAGACGATATGGTTGTGCAGTTTAACTACACACTGCGCGACGAGAAAGGTGAAGTGATCGAGACGAACGAAGGTCGTGATCCGATTGCCTATTTACACGGTCATGACAACATGATGCCAGGTGTAGAAAACGCGATAAACGGTAAAGCCATAGGTGAAAAGTTCACTGTGACCTTGCCTGCCGCTGAAACCTACGGTGAGCGTGTAGCTGATGCTGACGCACACCAACGTGTGTCAGTTAAGCATTTACTGGGTGCGACTGTGTGGAAACCAGGCATGACAGCAGTGGTTAATACCGACCAAGGTCAGCGCCAAGTGACTATCGTTAAAATGGGTAAGTTTATGGCGACTGTGGATGTAAACCATCCATTAGCCGGCCGCGAACTGACATTTGATATTGAAGTCGTAGGTGCCCGTGATGCGAGTGATGAAGAAATCGCACACGGTCATGCCCATGGTGCAGGTGGTCATCACCACTAATCTTTAGGTTTCGGGCTCGGCTTCGAACTTGGCTTTATCTGACTCAATGTGAGTTGAGTATAAGTTCAGTATGAGTTGAATGAATCGAGGCTAAAGATTAAATAGCAAAAGCCCAAACCTAGGTTTGGGCTTTTTGTTTTTATGGTGCTAATGGCTTAATGATTGTCGCAACCGCTAATGGCTCCTTATCTCGCTAATGGCTATGTTCATGCTCGAGTGGTTTGTCGGCAAACATCATATCTAGGCTTGCTTGGGTTTGGGGATGGTAGCCGCTGTGAGCCTTGAAATAGACACTCTTGGCCCAGTCGTATTTATCAGAGCTTGCTAGCTTTTGATATAAAGGCACGATTAAGCGCATGCGGCCAATATGGGTTAAGTGTTGTTTTAATGCGGGTAGTACTGCGTAATAGCCATTGTCTAGGGCCAGTGAATACCATGCAAAAGCAATTTCACTGTTGCCAGTGCCCGTAAAATGTAACGCCTTATCTAGCTCGGCAAGTTTGGTTTGATCTAGATTAATCCTTGGCATTTCATTGATGAATCTTAACCACTGGTGGACTGTCCAAGTGCTGGTTTTCAACTCGCTTGCACTGAGTTTACCCTCAAGCCAAGTTTGTCTTTGGGCATCGATATCATCGAAGGCGTGGGAATTGGGCGGCACAAGAAATGACGGTAAACCTTGACCTTCAATCCAAGTATCCACTTCACCTTCACTGACAAGATGTGGATATTTGTTTAATAGATTCAAAGATAAATATTCACGGAATTGCGCCGTAGTAATACTCTGAAATGCAAAATGATTGAAGTAGCTTTTCACAAAAGTGTCGAAGCGTTCACGGCCAAATTTTTGCTCTAAAAATATTAAGAACAACTGGCCTTTTACATAAGGGACACCGCTGAAGGCTTCGTCGGGCGAACGTTTACCGAGATTGAGATGTAGCACTGAATCGGCAGGAGTAAGTTCTGCAAGCTCGGCAAGCAATTCAGAGTAGCCGATGGTTTGCTCCATCAGCGCTCGGTCACGACCATAGAGATCTTCCATGATGCGGTTCTCAACATAGGTCGTAAAACCTTCATTAAGCCAGAGATCGCGCCAAGTGGCGTTGGTCACTAAATTACCTGACCACGAGTGCGCAAGTTCGTGGGCGATGAGGCTCACTAAGCTTTTATCACCCGCGATCACTGTGGGTGTAATAAAAGACAAACGCGGGTTTTCCATGCCGCCAAAGGGGAAACTTGGTGGCAAGATAAGCAAGTCATAACGTCCCCAAGGGTAATCGCCATAACGTTTAGCCGCGATTTTGATCATTTCTGGCGTGTCGGCAAATTCTTTGCTCGCTTTGTCGAGGATCTCTGGCTCAGCCCAAATGCCCGAGATGTTATCTAAGGGAGCAAACTTTAAATGTCCGGCCGCAATGGCAATCAAATAAGCTGGAATAGCCTGCGGCATAGTGAATTGGGTCTGAGTGCTCGACAGGGTTTTGCGATCGGCACTCATGACCACAGTGATGGCTTTATCGGCAGTAATTGTGGCGCTATAGGTTTGGCGAACGGCTGGCGTATCTTGCAGTGGGATCCAACTGCGAGCATGAATCGCCTGACTCTGACTGAACATAAAAGGCAACTGTTTACCTTGGGTTTGCTCTGGAGTTAACCATTGAATACCAGACGGATTATTCGATGTGTGGTAATTGATTTTGACCTTTTGACTATTTTCATCAGCAAGTTTGATGGTTAGCGCGGCGCCTTTTACAGCGTCCGCTTTGGCTAACGTGAAGGGTACGCTTTGCCATTTCCCCGCTGTATTTAAAGCACTTACGCTGTTAATCGTCAGATCTCGAGTATCTAAGATGAGTTCTTTCCCCGCCTTATGCCAAGCTAAATCGAGGGTGGCTTCACCGGATAAGCGGTTTTGCTTAAAATCAACTACAAGGGCTAGTTCCAAATGACTCACGCTGACTTCAGTGTAATTGGCGTAGGTCAGTGCATCTTGGTTCTGCTGCGTATCAGCTTGTACAACAGTGGCAGTAGGCTCAGTGGTTAAGGTATTTGGAGTGCTATTGGCATAAGCGCAGGGAATTAGTTGCAGGGCAAAGACTAGGGTGCTGTAAAGGACGGTTCGGCAAAGTGAAAGCATTATTTATAGTAGCCTAATGATGAAGTATGTTAGTTCGAGTTTGGGGTGATAAGACCATCAATTCAGCTTGGTTTTCTGTTAACCCACTCTATTAGCGCAAAAGTTTACCTGATAATTCACTGGATTTGTTATCTCACTGTTAGCTCAAATGTAATCAAACTTTAATGGCTTGGATGCTGGTCAGGAAATGCCATCGGTAAAAGAGCATAAGTTTGCTATGATGACGGCGTTTTCACATAGGGCGGTTATCAAAATGGTGTTAGATTTTTCGCAGGGTAAGTTAATCGTTACTGAGTTCGAGGTTCAAGTGCGCCTCAACGTTGCCAGTATCGTACTGCAAGCGAGTGCTGAGGATATCGGCTTGAGACGTCAGCCTCCTATGCTGATCGCCGATGGTGGCGGTGTACGTTGGAGCTTAGTATTGGACTCAAATGCTCAGTTACGTGCGATTCAAGATGTGCTGGGCATGGATGCTGAATAACCTGTGCCCGAGTGGTGATGAGTGTTTAACGTATAGATTTATCATCATTTTTTAGTTGATGAGTGTTTAATATCGAATTGGGAATTTTTAGTATGTCAGTTTCTCTTGAGCGTATTGTTGTCGAACCTAAGACTCCTGCTACGGCTGTGGTTATTTGGTTACATGGATTAGGGGATTCGGGGGCCGGATTTGCTCCCGTAGTGCCTGCATTAGGCTTACCTGTAGATCATGCTATTCGATTTATTTTTCCCCATGCACCAGAGCAAGCCGTGACCATTAATGGTGGCTACGTTATGCGCGCTTGGTACGATATTAAAAGCATGGATTTGCATGATAGAGCCGATATGCAAGGCGTGCTTGAGTCGGAAAAAAGGGTTGCCGCATTAATTAATGAACAAATCGCGGCGGGTATTGCGAGCCAACGTATCGTATTAGCGGGATTCAGTCAGGGTGGAGTAATGAGTTTATTCTCTGGACTGCGTTTCCCTGAGCCACTTGCAGGGATTATGGCGTTGTCTTGCTATTTGCCGACGGGCGATGTGTTACCCGCTGAATTAAGTGCGGCGAATCGCAATACACCCATATTACAGCAACACGGTCTACAGGATGATGTTGTACCATTATCCGCTGGAATGTTAGCAAAAGAAGCCTTAACGGCGGGCGGCTATCATGTTACGTGGCAGACTTATCCAATGCCTCATTCTGTCATTCCTGAACAATTGAAAGCGATTTCTAAATGGTTATTACAGCGATTTGAAATGTAGACAAGTCTAATTGCTGATAAAAACAGCATGCGGTAAGTTGAGGTTTACCCATGCTTGTTTTTTTAAAGGAACAATCGCGATGTTTTTTCATATTTCCTAAGTTATTTATAACAAACGATTAAAATCCATTTATTCCATTTTTATTTTGTATTCTGTAAATATATAAAAATCAGTCATTCAGCTTATTTTTTATATGAAACAAATCCTTCTTAAAATGCCCGCCAAATTTCATATAAATGTCAAGTTTTTAATAAAAATGACACAATTTATCTTTATTATTTGCTATTATCCGTGACGCTGAACTTGATGGAGTTCACGGCAATCTTTCTATGATAAAATAATTAAAATCAAGGGGTTGATGTAATGAGACATATGCTTATTAAAGGATTAGTTGCAACTGCTGTTCTCGCTGCACTTGCGGGTTGTAATAATAGTGATGACGATAAAGTTCCAACAACGTGTGCTGAAGCGGGAAGTGCTTGTAAAACGTTTACCGTTTTACATACCAATGACAACCATGGCCGTTTCTGGGAAAACAGTGATGGTGAATACGGTTTAGCCGCTCAGAAAACTCTGGTTGATCAAATTCGTGCAGAAGTGAGTAAGAATGGCAGTCAAACCTTATTATTATCTGGTGGTGATATTAATACGGGTGTACCAGAATCTGATCTTCAAGATGCCATACCAGACTTTACGGGCATGAATAAAATTGGTTATGACGCCATGGCTGTTGGTAACCATGAGTTTGACAATCCGTTATCAGTACTTGATATGCAGCGTCGCCTTGCTGAATTCCCTATGTTAGCGGCGAACATTTACCGTAAAAATGCCGATGGTACTCTTGGTGAGCGTTACTTTGATGCCTATAAAGTATTTGACGTTAATGGTCTTAAAGTTGCTGTTATTGGTTTAACGACAGAAGACACTGCTAAGATTGGTAACCCAGAATACATTAGCGATCTAACATTCACCGATCCCAAGGTGGAAGTTGCTAAAGTGATTAAAGAAATTAAAGATGCCAAAGCGGCAGATATCATTTTCGCTACCACGCACATGGGTCATTACGCGGATGGTAAAAATGGTAGTAATGCCCCTGGCGATGTAGCTATGGCTCGCGCATTGAAAGAAGGGGATTTGCAAGTTGTTATCGGTGGTCATTCACAGAATCCAGTGTGTATGGAACCGGGAACTGACAACAAAGCCTATGCAGCCTTTAAGCCTGGTGATGCATGTGCACCTGATAAACAAAATGGCACTTGGATCATGCAAGCCCATGAATGGGGTAAATATGTTGGCCGTGCAGATTTTGAATACTTTAACGGTGAACTCCATCTAGCGAGCTACAAGCTTGTCCCTGTGAATATGCGCAAACTGGATGATGCTGGTAAGAAAACTGCTGACTTAGCTGGCACTAAAATTGAACCGGATTCAGAGTTAAAAGAGCTGCTTTCTTACTATCAAGAGAAAGGTCAAGCTAAGTTAGACGAAGTCATTGCGACAACGGATGCCCTGTTAGATGGTGAGCGTGCAAACGTGCGTAATAAGCAAACTAACTTAGGCCGTATGTTAGCGATGGCACAAAGTGCTAAAGTGACTGCTGATTTTGGTGTAATGAACTCAGGTGGTGTACGTGCATCTATCCAACCAGGCAACATTAGTTACCGTGACGTGCTGACTGTTCAGCCATTTGGTAATATGGTTACCCTTAACGAAATGACGGGTACTGAAGTTGCGGCTTATTTAGGCGCTGTCGGCAGTCTTCAAGTTGGTTCTGGTGGTTATGCACAAATCACTGGTGTGAAAATGACCATTGACTGTGTGGCTAAAACAGCCAACATCAGCGACATCGGTGGCAAGGATTTTAGCCCAACAGCCACTTATAAGTTCACTGTACCTAGCTTTAATGCTGCGGGTGGTGACGGTTATCCTAAACTAACCAGCCCAATTCAAACGGGCTTTGTTGATGCTGATTTACTCTATTCTTTCTTGAAAGAGAAACAAGTGATTAAAGCTGCTGACTACAATCCTGTAGGCGATATTGTTTATGAGAACTCAAAAAGTGTTGAAGGTTGCCAACTTTAAGTAATCAATCATTACTCAGTGTTTCAATATTAATGCCACTCAAATGAGTGGCATTTTTTATGGTTAATTAATATTGAACTAAGTGTGAATTAATATCCAGCGTTTTATTTTTGATACACTTTGATTCATTTGTGGTGTGAGTTTCTCGGTATTCTTTTAGTTAACAATTAAGATTTATTGTATCAAATTAAATATTTAATATATTCAACAGGTCTGTATTGCTTAACCCCATGATGTATATCCGGATATCTTATATTAAAGTTGATTTATTTTGTGTCAATTTGTTTTAATTTGAGATTAATTGTTTTTAATGGTTGACTTAGATGTTGCGCATTAACATTATCCCTACAGCGAAATAGAGTTCGCTTGCCAAATATAAAAATAACAAACATAGGGTTTTATTTACCTCAAGGAGAGATTAATGCGCTATTTAAGTTTAACGGCCAAAGCTGTTCGTACTAGTTTAATTACAGTGACGACAAGCAGTGTGGTTTTTTCTGGAATAGGCTTTTCTGCAACGGTAAATGCGGCAGAAGAAAATGCGAAAGTTGAACGCATTGAAGTGACGGGTTCTCGTATTAAACAAGTTGATATGGAAACTGTTTCACCCGTGACTGTCATTAATGCTGCGGATATTGCCATGACGGGTGAAAAAACCGTTGCTGACGTATTGAATAACTCTGCGATAAACAGCTTTGGTTCTTGGCGTGGTATTTCTGGCTATGGATCAGGAGCAAGCTCAACCAGTGATGTCAATTTACGTGGTTTAGGAGCGTCTGCGACATTAGTGTTATTAGATGGACGCCGTATGCCGGGCACGAGTTCGAGCTCTGGCTCTGTGGCCGATACATCTTCTATCCCTATGGCTATCGTGGAGCGTATTGAAATCCTGCGCGATGGCGCCTCGGCAGTATATGGTTCCGATGCGGTTGCGGGCGTGATAAACATTATCACTAAGAAGGAGTTTGAAGGGTTTCAGCTTGATTACAGCACTGAGCAGCCAAGTGTTGAAGGAGGCGATGCCAACCGTTTATCACTTGCAACGGGCTTTAATACTGATAAAGGCAATATCACGCTAACCTATGAATATTATGATACTAAAGCGGTAATGGATCGTGATATTTGGCGAATGGACGATTCAAGTTATAACGCATATAGTGGATATAGCTCAGTACCAAACGGTAAATATGGACCAGGCAACGGTAGCTGGTATAGTAATTCAGATATATGTGAAAAAACGGAAAATACCATAGACTCAGGTGATGGTCGTTGTTTATATAATCATGGTAATGTCACTAAGTTATTTGGCGATCAAACCCGTAATTCGCTGTTATCTAATTTCTCCTATGAGATTTCAGAGAATATAAAATTCCGAGGCCGTGCTTCTGCTTCGTTAGCAGAAACTGAAACCCGTTATGCGGGTACGCCAGTATCAACGAATACCCCTGTGATGAGTGCCGATAATAAGTTTAATCCAGTTGGCGAAGAATTAGTGATTTCTATGCGAGGCGCGCAACTTGGCGAGCGAGATACATTAACTGAAACCAACAACTTTGATATTCTAGGTGGCTTTGTTGGTACAATAGATTCAGGGAATGGTATCGACTGGGAATTAAATGCCCAGCACGCAACATCGACGACAAATAGTTTTAACTATAATTTACTCAATGACGATATTATTCAGCAAGAAATTGATTCAGAGCAATATGATATTTTCAATACCTCTGGCATGAGTTATGAGCAGTGGGATCAACAGATGACAGATCTGTATCGTAAAGCTGCGCATACTGGGGTTTATCAGGGCAAATTTGAAAGTACTCAATTGGATGGTCTTGCTTCGACCTTACTGCTCGATGACGGTGATCTTTCGGTCGCTATGGTCGGTGGTCTTGAATATGAAATGATCAAGTTTAAGCAAACCAGTGATCCAGAATCGGCCGCGGGTATTATCTCCGGCGGTTCGGGTGGTGATGATGTGGATGCCACACGTGACCGTAGCGCCGCTTATTTGGAACTCCAAGTAGGCTTACCTGCCAATGTTGAGTTTTCTGCCGCAGTACGTTATGAGCGCTATGAGCAGGAAGGAACTCTCACAGGGCCTCAGGGGGAAGTCGTTAATTCATCGACCTTCGATGCCGTAGTGCCTAAGTTTGGTTTAAGCTGGCGTCCTATAGACACATTATTACTGCGTGCTAGCTATGGTGACTCATTCCGCGCGCCGAATATGAGCGAAATGTTCTCGTCTCAATCCTTGAGTTTTGAGAAGGGTGTTGATTCTTTATGGTGTAATGAACCTGGTAACGTGGATGCCATTTATTGCGCGACTAATAATCAACATAAAACCTGGTATGGAGGAAATCCTGATCTAGAGGCAGAAGAGGGCAACTCGTTAACCTTTGGCGGCGTTTGGAATGTTACTGACGCATGGAACTTGGAGTTATCTTATTACTCAATCACCTACGACAACAAAATTGAGTCGATTGATGTAGATGATATCCTGCGCGATGAAATCAAGAATGGATCGTCTCCCTATGTGACCCGTGGTCCAGATGGCAAGATTGAGTATATTGAAGCGGGAGTTCGTAACTTAGCCACAGTTGAGACCTCAGGTATCGATTTTGTAACAGCTTATAACTTAGAAACAGGCTTTGGTGATTTCAATTTCAAACTGGATTTGACTCACGTGCTTGATTTTAAGAAGCAGGATAATGCCGAATCAGAGATGATCGACTACGCAGGAACGACAGACTCACCCGATTGGCGCGGCAACTTTGCGACCAGTTGGAAATACGATGATTTCTCTGCCGCATGGACAGTCGTCTATATTGGTAGTCAATCAGCAAGTTATTTCAACGAGTTAGAAAAAACTGACCGTTATGTCGATTACGATAATTACTTTAAACACAATATCCAATTTGGTTATACCCATGCATATAACGGCTCTATAACAGTAGGGGTGAATAATGTGTTTGATGCTGAAACACCAAACTATTACACCTACGCCGATTATCGCGATGTGAATGTGGGTTTATATGATGTGTTAGGTAGAACGTATTACCTGAGAATAAACCAGAAGTTTTAGGTTGTCCGCCCTCCCTGGATAACTCAAACCTCCGCTTGCGGAGGTTTTTTTGCTTATTTTTTCCTGCTTTTCAGGTTGCTTACCGGATATCGGATCAGCGCTATTAATGTGTGAGGCGCAGCTCGTGGCGATGTTCGTGTTGATAATGCTCGGCGCAGGAGGCGCAGCGTTGTTCTGTGGGATCTAGGTTTAAGCGTTCTGTTTCGATTTCTGCCTCACAATCCGAGCAAAGACCGTAGAGGCCTAAGTCGAGCTGACAAAAGGCGGCATCAAGTTTATTCAGCTGGCAAAATAGCGGGTGTTCAGCCAGTGGTGTCTGAGCCAATTTATCAATTAATTCTGCCAGACTCAGGCTAGCGTAATGCTCCCCTATGGCTTCGAGGAACAGAGGGAGCGCGCCTATTTCTTTCCTTAGATTAGCTTCAAGCTCTGACAATTCATGTCTGATATGGGTGGTGCTCACGTAAAATCGCCTATTTCATTTGACTCTAGGCGTCCAGTCTAATAGTTCCACTATCAACGACTATGATAAAGATCAAGTATCTGCCACATTTTCGGTTTTTTAGCCGTTAAAAATCGAAAAAGTACTTCATTCTTATCGCATTATATGTGCTACGGCAAAAGCCCTTTTATCACATATATCGTTGCGATTATTCGTCGCATAAGTTCCGTTGCGCTGTTTCTAATACGCGGACAATTTCTTCCGTTGTTTTAAAGACTCGCAGTTCCCTAAACAAGGTATCGGCTTCGGGATATTGACGGTTGAGATAGGTAAACCACTGTTTGATCCGGGCTGGATAATAGTCACTTTTACGGCCATTGAGTTCCCTTTGGGTATAACTGAGCATGAGCCCTAAGGTTTGCGCCCAAGTATAAGGAGTGGCTCCTGTCTTGATAGTATCAGCCAAGTTCGGCAATGAAATTGCCCCGCGGCCGATCATGATACTGTCGCAGCCCGTGACCTCGATACAACGCTTAGCATCGTCACTGTTCCAAATTTCACCGTTGGCGATCACCGGGATCGGCAAACGTTTGCGCACTTCGGTGATGTATTCCCAGTAGGCTGGCGGTCTGTAACCGTCGACTTTACTGCGCGCATGGATGGCAAGTTCAGTTGCACCGGCTTCATACACAGCAATGGCGTTTTCCATAAACAGTGACTTATCTTCGTAGCCCAAACGTATTTTGGCCGTTACGGCATGCTCTTTTGGTACTGCTTGACGCATGGCTTTGACAATATCGTGCACACTCTCAGGATATTGCAATAATACGGCGCCACCTTTACTGCGGTTAACAATTTTTGCTGGACAGCCAAAGTTTGCATCAACACCGTGTGAGCCTAGCTCAATGGCACGCAGGGCATTTTCGCCCATACATTGGGGTTCTTGACCAAGCAATTGTACTCGTACTGGCGTACCTGAAGGGGTGTTGCCGTTGTTGAGCAGTTCAGGACACAGTTTGAGAAAGACCTTTTCAGGCAGCAGTTGGTCTACCACTCGCACAAATTCGGTGACGAGCAAATCGTAGGGATTGATGGTCGATAGGATGTCACGCATCAAAGCGTCTACTACGCCTTCCATTGGAGCCAAAATCACACGCACTGCAGTAAACCCATATCTGTTGCAAAGGGCGAGCATTCTACCTTATCAGCCCTAAGTTACAAAGTGGCCTTGTGAAGGAGGATGAATAGGTACGCCAATAAATAAAATCCAAGCTAAACTGATTGTCCTAGCAGGATATTTTTACCATTTCTGTGACTTAGTGATATTTTTTGCAATAGAATCGAAATAAGGCAGGTCTTTTGTTGTAAGCCAGCTACTTAAACTGTTGTTGGTCATTATTACTCAATAAACAAGAAGGGATTATTTATGAATTCAGTTAAAAAAACAGCAGTTGCAGTAGCGTTAGGTTCAGTTGTGATGAGTTCAGCTTTTGCTGTCAATGCACAAACTAACCCATTTGGTTTTGAAGCTATGGATGCGGGCTATCAAATTGTCGGTTCAGAAGGCAAATGTGGTGAAGCCAAATGCGGCGCAGACATGAAGAAAGCCGCCGCTGAAAAAGCCAAAGAAGGTAAGTGTGGTGAGGCTAAATGCGGTGCTGAGATGAAAAAAGCGGCTGCAGATAAAGCTCATGAGGGGAAATGTGGCGAAGCGAAATGCGGTGCTGACATGAAGAAAGCCGCTGATAAGGCCCATGAAGGTAAGTGTGGTGAAGCAAAATGTGGCGCTGATATGAAGAAAACCGCCGAAAAAGTGGATGCTAAAGTCGAAGCCGTTAAAAAAGAAGTGAAGTAAAGCGGGTTTGTTTTATCCCTGCAGTTATTGGGATAATTGAGCCTAAAGAGGCCAGCCAGCGCTGGTCTCTTGTGTTTTATTCTTAAGCGATTACAGGTTAGCATTCGTGAGGTTCTATGAATGATCAAAAAAATACGACACAGGTAGGGCTGGGATTAAGACGAGAAATACTCAGTGAATTTTGTTTACAGGTGCCTGATGCTATTAATTTTTTTGAAGTGGCACCTGAGAATTGGATGACCTTAGGTGGTAAATTTGGCCGCCAATTTCGTGAGTTGACTGAGCAACATACTTTCTACTGCCACGGTTTGAGTTTATCCATTGGTAGCCCTGAACCTTTAGATCTCGCGTTTGTAAAAAATATCAAAACCTTTATGGATTTACATCAAATCCAAGTCTATTCCGAACATTTAAGTTATTGCTCAGGGCAAGGTCACTTATATGATTTAATGCCTATCCCTTTTACCGACGCTGCGGTGAAGCATGTGGCGGCGCGGGTCAAGCAAGTAGAAGATATTCTAGAGCGGCCGCTTATTTTAGAAAATGTGTCTTTTTATGCCGCTCCAGGTGCGCAAATGACAGAACTTGAATTCGTTAATGCCGTGCTGCAAGAAGCCGATTGTAAACTGCTACTGGATGTGAACAACATCTATGTGAACTCGATAAACCATCAATACGATGCCGATGCCTTTTTACAGGCCATGCCGACGGAGCGCATCGCCTATTTGCATATTGCTGGGCACTACAAACAAGCTGAAGATCTGCTCATTGATACCCATGGCGCCGCCATTAACGATCCCGTCTGGACATTATTACAGCGCTGTTATGCTTTGCATGGGGTAAAACCGACTTTGCTTGAGCGTGACTTTAATTTGCCGACAACCGCTGAATTGTTGCTCGAGATAAATCAAATTCACGGTTATCAAATGGCGGCGTCCAGCTCCCATGCCCAAAATAGTGCTCATGCCGTAAAGAGGATCGCCTAATGGATTTTAAGCAAGTGCAGCAATCCTTTATCGATTATATCCGCGATCCATCTTCGCCATTGCCCGTGGATACTGATTTCCGGCGTATGCAGGTTTACCGCGAGTTATTTTTTAATAATGTGCTGGGATTTGTGTCGAACGGCTTCCCCGTGCTGAAAAGTTTGTATTCTGAGGAGGATTGGCTGACTTTGGTGCAGCGTTTTTTCAGTCAACATGATTGCCAATCGCCCATCTTTATCGATATCGCGGGTGAGTTTTTAGATTTTTTACAGCAGGAATATCAGCCCACGGCAAATGATCCTGTTTTTATGCTCGAATTAGCGCACTATGAATGGCTGGAGTTGGCCGTTGCGGTCGCACAGGCGAGTGGGGATGAATCTCAACTTAGCCTAGCGCAAATGTCGACGCAGGCTTTATGTTTGTCGCAGACGGCGAGGGTGGCGCAGTATCATTTTGAGGTGCAGCACATTCGTCAGGATTATTGGCCGCAGCAACGACTCGATACGCCAGTGTTTTTTTGTCTCTATCAAGATGCCGATTGTGAAGTGTGCTTCTTACAGTTAAATCCCTTAAGCGCGCAGGTGCTGGCATTTCTTCAAGCTCAAGGCCAAGCGGGTTTTAAAGAGATAGTTGATTGGTTAACAATCACTTACCCTCAAATGGCGCCAGAGATTATTGAGCAAGGTTGTATGCAGTTACTCGAGCAATTAGCGGCCAAAGGGATAGTGCGCGGACGTCAGTCTTAAGGTTGGGTTTATTGCCGAAATAAATGCAATAACCCTACATTTAGAGGGTTTTTATTAATTTGACAAACCGCTACAATGTCGGCCGTTTTGTGATCTCAATCACTGTACGATTCCTGCGCACTTATACTTGCACATACTAGAGGAGCTGTAATGAGTAGTCAGCCGTTTAAAGACCCATTTAATTTTTTGTATTTTATTGGTTTTATTTTAGTTTTACTGTTGCCGACTCTGCCAGCAAGTCTGTCTTGGTTAAAGCATTTAGGTTTAATTTAAGCGAGCGTTAATCTCTAGCGCGTAGCCTATTGGCCACTCTTCGAGTGGCTTTTGTTTTTCCGATAAAGGGCATTTAAACCTATGGTATTAAAGCGTGGATTATTTTTACTGTTAGGCTTAACCGCTTTAGTCTTAGGTTTAGTCGGTATCGTGCTACCGATATTACCGACCGTGCCTTTTATCTTGCTTGCTGCCTTCTGCTTTGCCCGCTCGAGTGAACGTTTACACCATTGGTTGATGACACATCCCTGGTTTGCCGATGCCTTAACCCAGTGGCAAGAGCAGCGAGCAATGCGTACGGGATTGAAACGCAAAGCCATGATAGTTAGCGCACTCAGTTTTAGTGTCAGTATTATTGTGGTCCCTATCCTTTGGGTAAAAGGTCTGCTGTTTGTCATGGCGTTGATCCTACTTTGGTATCTTAAAGGTATACCTGAAATAGAGGGATGATTGAGTGATTGAATGGGCTCAAGTGCTGTGACTGAAAGTTTAGTCGTGTTCTTGTTGAGGCGATTTAACTGAGAGCCAACAGGGTTTGATCTAAGGCACAAATTGATAACCTTTCCATCACTTGTGCATTGTGATTGTTGCAACTAAAACTAAAGCGGCATAAGCTTTGTCCGACTTTCGACAATGCGTCCACCCAGTGTGGACGTTTTGTTTTATACCGCCACCGCTAGGTTGGTGAATTGATTAAGTAACTTATTAAGCAAATATGATGGCTATGAATACAGAAACCTTATCCTTGATAAAGCAAAGCATTAAAACGATTCCTAATTATCCTAAGGAAGGGATTTTATTTCGAGATGTCACCAGTTTGCTTGAGAATGCAGCAGCCTATAAAGCGACCATCGACTTGTTAGTTGAACATTATCGTGGTCAAGGCTTTACCAAAATTGTGGGCACTGAAGCCCGTGGTTTCTTATTTGGTGCACCGTTGGCTTTGGAATTGGGTATCGGTTTTGTACCTGTGCGTAAACCGGGTAAATTACCGCGTGCGACTATCAGCCAAAGCTATGAACTGGAATACGGTCACGATAGCCTAGAAATTCATACTGATGCGATTAATCCAAATGACAAAGTGCTCGTTGTTGACGATTTACTCGCCACTGGCGGTACTATCGAAGCAACCGTTAAACTCATTCGCCAACTCGGCGGTGAAGTTAAACATGCGGCCTTTGTGATCTCATTACCTGATTTAGGCGGTGAAGCCCGTTTAACCGCATTAGGGCTTGAGTTGGTTAAACTTTGTGAGTTTGAAGGCGAATAAATCTGCAGCTAAAGGCGCCTTGGGATAGTTTGATGGCATGTCAAATCATGGCATGTTATCTTTCAAAGTTCTCGGGGCGCATGCTCCCGCTTTTGTATCACATACTCTGGGGAGTTCCATGTCATATCAGGTGTTAGCCAGAAAATGGCGCCCTGCCACATTTGATCAAATGGTTGGCCAAAGCCATGTTTTGCATGCCTTGACCAATGCGTTAAGCCAGCAGCGCTTACACCATGCTTACCTGTTTACGGGAACGCGCGGTGTCGGTAAAACCAGTTTAGCGCGACTCTTTGCCAAAGGCTTAAACTGTGAACAAGGTGTGACAGCGACTCCCTGCGGTGTTTGCGGCAGTTGTATGGAAATCGCCCAAGGTCGTTTTGTCGATTTGATTGAAGTCGATGCCGCATCTCGCACTAAGGTCGATGATACCCGTGAGCTGTTAGACAATGTGCAGTATCGTCCGACCCGTGGCCGTTTTAAGGTTTATCTCATCGACGAAGTGCACATGCTGTCGCGCAGCAGTTTTAACGCACTGCTAAAAACCTTAGAAGAACCCCCCGAGCACGTTAAATTTCTTTTGGCGACAACCGATCCACAGAAACTGCCCGTGACTGTGTTATCCCGTTGTTTGCAATTCAATTTAAAAAGCCTTACCCAAGGCGAAATTGGCACTCAGCTCAATCATATCTTGACCCAAGAGCAGTTTCCCTTTGATGCTGAAGCCTTAAAGCTTCTTGCCAAAGCCGCCAATGGCAGTATGCGTGATGCCTTGAGTTTGACCGATCAAGCGATCGCCTTTGGTGGCGGCAATGTGATGCTCACTCAAGTGCAAACTATGCTGGGCAGTATTGATGAGCAGCATGTAGTTGCCTTGCTTAAAGCCTTAACCGATGCCGATATTGGTGTGTTAATGCATACCTGTGCCCAAGTGCTCGCGTACGGCGCAGATGCCCAAGAAGTGCTACGCAGTTTACTTGAGTTGTTACATCAAATTACCTTGACCCAATTTGCCCCCGCTTGCGCGCAGCAATCCTTGTATAGCGCACAAATTCGCGCCTTTGCCGAACAGCTTAAGCCGGAACAAGTGCAGCTTTATTATCAGATTTTATTAACAGGCCGCAAAGACTTACCCCATGCACCGGATCCTAAATCGGGTCTTGAGATGGCGCTATTACGCGCTGTGGCGTTTGTGCCGGAAAAGCCAGTAAAGCGCTGGCAGCCTGATGCTGTCGCTGAGATCAGTTTACCCGCAGGGCAAATACCAGTTGCGGCAACTGCTGCAGCGCAAGCTCTTGATGTAAATGAACAACAGTTTGCTGAAACACATACTGCTGAATCACATACAGCTGAAAAAAAAACAGCATTAATTGAGCCTGCCGATACCGCAGAGCAGGCACTTGATGCTGAGCTCAAAGCGGATGCGGCATTAATTGTCGAACAGGCGGTGATTCTAAGTCAGGCGCAGAGTCAGGGATTTAACGCTGGCAGCTTAAACGTTGAGATAGTGAATGCTGAGGTCGAGCCACAAACTCAAACAGTATCAACCGCTCAAGCGTCTCTTATACACACTTCAGAATCTGTTGCTGGTATCGAGGTATCGGTCGCTAGTATTGATACTCAGAATATTCAAGGAATTGAATTAGTCACAACAGCTTCCGAACCGAGTCTAGTGAATACGGCAGAGCCTGAAACTGCTGTCAATTCAACAGTTGTTGAGTGTGGTGACAGTGTAGATAAAGCTCTTTTTGATAAAGACCTTGCTGCAGAGAACATCTTCGATAACAACATCGATAACAACGCGTTTGAGCTAGGGCATGATGCTAATCGCATTCATGGAAATGAAGCTGAGCATTCATATTCAGCGATGGAGGATTATGCCCTAGAGTCAGCTCCACTTGATTCCTATCAAGACGTTTATGCTGATTTTTCCTCTGGCGCTT
Organism: Shewanella sp. SW24; assembly: GCF_025653395.1. NCBI lineage: Bacteria > Pseudomonadati > Pseudomonadota > Gammaproteobacteria > Alteromonadales > Shewanellaceae > Shewanella > Shewanella sp. SW24. The sequence continues at coordinate 53,647 of NZ_JAKKSH010000021.1, read as the reverse complement.
ATAATGATGATAACTTTAACCATGGCTTTGATTCGAAAGAGGCTATAAATTCTGTTGATGTTCAAAGTTCTGTAGGTGTTTCAAACGCTGCAGGCATGCAAGCTTCTGCTGATCGTCAGTCAGCACCTGTGGCTCAAGTCTTCACTCAATCACAGACCTCAGTATCAGATTCAATACAAGACCAAGCGCTACAACAAGCCGCTTCTGCATCCTTAGCCGATGATGATATTCTCTCAGCTGTGTTGGCGGCGCGGGATTCACTGTTATCGGATCTTGACGCCTTAAGTGCTAAGGACGGTGATGAAAAAAAGTCGTCATTGGACTCAAAACTTAAGACGCCAAACACTAAATCACATGGTGTAACCTTACCTAAATCGGTTACTAAAATTGAAGCGAGTCAGCCAAGTGTGGCATTTTCTGTTGATCCAGCATCTGATTTAGACCCTGATTTAGCGATAGATTTTGATGATGACTTCGACTTAGATCTTGAGCCTATCGATTTGCACCAAGCAGTATCTTCAGTCGTCATCTCAACTGGAATTGTCTCTGAGAAGCCTGTCAAACCGTCCGCTGCAGATGATCGTCCGCCTTGGGAGGCAGCGCCTGAAGCTGAATCTATCGAAGTGACGCAAGTCGATAGCAATAAGACTGACAGTGTTCAGCCGGTGAGCGCGCAAGCTGCTGATATAAAGAATGTTCAAGCCAGTCATGCTCAAGAGCTTTTAGGCGTGAGTTACGCACCTAATCATGCACAAGATGACACTCTATCCCTGAGTGACGGGCAGGTCGCAGCATCAAGTTTGAAGTCGGAAATACTTCAAAATCAGGCTGTACGTCAAGAAGAAATACCCGCCTCAGAGTTTGCTTTGGCTAGCACAACAGCACTGACAAATGCGTCAAATACAGTGGAACACACGCAGGAGACACAAGTCGCGCTCAGTTCGACTCAACCTATTAGCGGTCATCCATTAGATTTACATTGGTACAAGTTGATGGCGAGCTTAGAGATCGGCGGGCGAGTGCGGCAACTGGCGGTTAATTCTGTCTGCCAAACCTTGAGCGATCCTTTGCCGTTGCTGCTTAAACCAAACCAGAAGCATCTAGCGGCCGATGTTGCCATAGTGCAGCTTGAGCAAGCCTTAACTACCGCGCTCGGGAACCCAAGACGGGTACAAGTGGTCATAGGAATCGATGAACAGCGGGAAACGCCCTTAGAGTTACGTAAGCGTTTCCACCAAGAGTTGCTGCAACAAGCGCATCAATCATTGATTCATGATGACAATGTGCAATGGTTGATCCAACGTATGGGCGCCGAACTCGATGCCGATAGTCTAGTATATCCGCCAGAGTTGTTGAATTTACGCAGTCAGCAAATACAAGCGTTACCTGAGTTAACTGAGGCTGCGAGTTAGCCATTATTGGCGAGTCTTTGGGTAAAATTTTCATCGTTAATTTGTAACGCTGTGGTTTAAATTTAGGCTTCGAGTGCATATTTATAGTGATGCTGCTGAGAAACTCTGCATCGAGATCATAAGTTTATTAACAAGATAACGGCATTGATTGCCAATCCCATTTATTTAAGTAAGATTAGCCGCGTTAATGCTTGCGACTAACCCTAATAGAAGAGAAATGACTATGTTTGGAAAAGGCGGTATGGGCAATTTGATGAAACAGGCCCAGATGATGCAAGAAAAAATGGCCAAAATGCAGGAAGAAATCGCCCGTATGGAAATGGTGGGTGAATCTGGTGCTGGTTTGGTGAAAGTGACTATGACAGGCGCGCACACAGTGCGTAAAGTCGAAATCGACCCAAGTCTGATGGAAGACGACAAAGAAATGCTGGAAGATTTGATTGCTGCGGCCTGTAATGACGCTGCTCGTCGAATCGAAGAAAACCAAAAAACTAAAATGGCCGAAGTCACTGGTGGTATGCAATTACCTCCAGGCATGAAAATGCCATTTTAATTGAGATAGCCGATGAAATTTAGTCCACTGTTAGATGAGTTAATTCAGTCCCTGCGTTGTTTACCTGGGGTTGGGCCTAAATCGGCACAACGTATGGCGTTTCAGTTACTCGAGCGTGACAGAAAAGCAGGGCTTAAATTAGCCAGTGCGCTGTCCAGTGCTATGAGTGACGTCGGTCATTGTCAGTCTTGCCGAACCTACACTGAAGAAACCCTCTGTCCGATTTGTGCTAGCCATAAACGCGGCACGTCTTCCACCATCTGTGTGGTGGAAACGCCGGCCGATGTGTTAGCCATTGAGGCGGGTGGACATTTCACTGGTCGCTACTTTGTGCTTTTAGGTCATTTATCGCCACTCGATGGCGTGGGGCCAGAAGAGTTAGGCTTAGCGTTACTCGAGCGCCACTTGGCTTCGGGTGATGTTGCCGAGTTGATTTTAGCGACCAATCCGACGGTAGAAGGCGAGGCCACAGCGCATTTTATTGCTGATATGGCCAGACGCCATAAGGTGATGATCAGTCGCATCGCCCACGGCGTACCCGTTGGTGGAGAGCTTGAATACGTGGATAGCACAACGTTAGCCTTGTCATTTAATGGTCGTTTACCGCTCTAATTAAACAGTTTATATTAGATCCATACTATTGATTGTATTGGATTAATTGAAGGTTGAAGTATTCAACTCGATTATCACCTTAGTGCCTGAATCTTATAAACCCGCCAAGATCCTATCTTGAGCGGGTTTTTATTTGCCCAGAGTTGCAACCTAGGTGTTGAGGCTGGGTTATGGAGACAGGGCGGTGGTTGATTCAATTCCTATATTGATTGATATCTATATAAAATCCAGGTTTATCAATAGTTTTTTAAATTTCATACTTGTCTTATGTGAACTTCATCCGTAAAGTCGGTTTAATAATAATCGGGTTGAGTTGCATAATCACAGTGATCCACAGCATGCCTAAGTCAATTCGTTGGGCTTAGACCTGTGTGCTTAGCTTTGTGTACGTTGAATTGGTCACGTCTTTTTTATTTGAAAACCAGAGAGGGGACTCATTGGGAAATATTACGATTAGGCATGCAGAGAAGAGTGACGCTGCAGCCATTCAAGCAGTATATGCCTGTCCAAATGCCTATGCCGGTACCTTGCAATTACCTTTGCCATCGACCGATAAATGGGAGGCGCGTCTTGCAGCAACATCGAATCATGTTCATCGTTATGTCGCAGAGATTGAAGGTGAAATTGTCGGTGAGTTGGGTTTTGAAGTGTATGAGCAACCTCGCCGTAGGCATGTTGCCTCCTTTGGTATGGGTGTAAAAGACAGTTGGCAAGGCCGCGGTGTAGGCAGTGCCTTGATTAACGCGATGCTTGAGCTTACCGATAAATGGATGAATATAAAACGAATTGAATTAACGGTTTATACCGATAATCATGCCGCCATTGGTCTATATAAAAAGTTTGGCTTTGTAATGGAAGGTGAGTCGAAAGATTTTGCTTTTAGAAATGGTGAGTTTGTCAGTGTGTATCATATGGCGCGGTTAAAATAGCATGCTGATCTCGGTGCTATTTTAGCTGTTGCTTAAGGCGCTCACTCTAAGAACGAACTTTAAATACGCACTCCAAGTACTAACTTTAAGAATTTGTTCTAAGCGCTCAATTTAAGAACTTACTTCAAGATCTCACTTTACGAACCGAGATCTTGGAATAGTATTAAGCGCTCATTTTCAGAGCTCGCTTTAGGTGTTAAGTGTATGTCTATCTCAACTTTTAAGGATAAAAATGGGACTCATTTTATTGCCGCTGCTTATACTTTGGTTGGGTGTCGGTATTTATGCCATACGTATCGGCTATCAAGTATTGGCTAGGGCTTCTCAATTAAGCTATGCACTCAGTATTTGTACTCTCGCTATAGTGGCATTACTGCTTTATCTCTATTTCGGTTTCGCTCAATTTAAGGAAAATAAAGAGTTGTGGGCGTTCGAAATCTAGATGTTTTTTGCCGCGAATAAGTTCGCTTTTGGTGTCATGGTCCTTGGTTTATTACTGCACTGGTTCGGTCAAGGTGTTCTGACTTCCGCTTATTTGAAACCTCTACCTTTCATCATGATTTTCACCGTTTCCTTTGGTGCTATGGCAGGAGTCATATTGTCCGACACTTTTATGGCGAAATTTGACATCCAAAAAATGCATTGATGTCAGCTGAACAGTTTAAATCTTATTTTGGACGCTGTTGTTGAAGATGATTTGAACTGATGGCTTTCATCGGTTGTTTATAGGTCGTTGAATCCGATGAGCTACCATGGTGATCTGGTTAGGATTTTACAGAGGGTTATTACGAATTTTAGATACAAAAAAACCAGCTTGTGCTGGTTATTTTTCTCTTTCACAAAGAGAATTGGTTGCGGGAGCCGGATTTGAACCGACGACCTTCGGGTTATGAGCCCGACGAGCTACCATGCTGCTCCATCCCGCGTCCGATTGTTGCTGTTAATAACTGTTTTAATTCTGTCATCTAAGAATTGGTTGCGGTAGCCTGTTTTGAACTGACTACCTTCGCCTGTTGTTTATAAGGAGTTGAGCCCGATAAGCTGTTTCTCGTTATAAGCACATATATAAAGTGGTTGCGGGAGCCGGATTTGAACCGACGACCTTCGGGTTATGAGCCCGACGAGCTACCATGCTGCTCCATCCCGCGTCCGATTACTGCTGTTAATAACTGTTTTAATTCTGTCATCTAAGAATTGGTTGCGGAAGCCGGGTTGCTAATGTTAAATCAGCGACTACCTTCGCCTGTTGCTTATAAGGAGTTGAGGCTAATAAGCTGTTTCTCTTTATAAACACATGTAGAAAGTGGTTGCGGGAGCCGGATTTGAACCGACGACCTTCGGGTTATGAGCCCGACGAGCTACCATGCTGCTCCATCCCGCGTCCGATTGTTGCTGTTAATAACTATTTTAATTCTGTCATCTAAGAATTGGTTGCAAGAGTCGCATTTGAACTGACTACCTTCGCCTGTTGTTTATAAGGAGTTGGGCCCGATAAGCTGTTTCTCGTTATAAACACATATAGAAAGTGGTTGCGGGAGCCGGATTTGAACCGACGACCTTCGGGTTATGAGCCCGACGAGCTACCATGCTGCTCCATCCCGCGTCCGTCTTCAAAGCGGGGCAGACTATAACGGCAGCGCCTTGGCATTGCAAGGACGAAGATCGAAAAAGGTGGTGAACGCTTAAATATAAAGCGGAGTGGGGGGCTTTCATACAATTTAAACATAAGTTAGGGATTTTTCGTTGATTATCTTAAGTCGAGGATGAGACTAAATGGGGTTTCGACTAATAACTGTTTATCTTTTATGTATTCGAGCAGGTATAATGTCGCTTTGATTTTGACTGCGTACTGATTATCCCATGCTTAATTTTTTTGCCGCCGCCCCTAAGGGCTTTGAATATAGCTTAGCCCAAGAGCTGACAGAATTTGGTGCGACTGAAGTAAAAGAGAGTGTTGCTGGTGTGTATTTCACTGCCCCCTTAGCTTTAGCGTATCGGATTACTTTATGGACACGTTTAGCCAGCCGTATCGTGTTGGTTATCTATAAAGGTAGCTGCGAGTCGGCAGAGCAACTTTATAATGCCGCCTATTGTGTCGATTGGCCGGCGCATTTTTCCAATAAAAGCACTTTTAGTATCGATTTTCATGGTACGGGTGGTTTTATCAATAATACCCAGTTCGGCGCACTCAAGATTAAAGACGCGGTTGTGGATAGATTCCGGGACGATGACGTTGAGCGCCCAAATGTGTCACGCGTCGATGCTGACTTTAAAGTTGATGCCCATTTTCGTAATGGCGTAATCACGATTGCGATGAACTTCTCTGGTCCATCACTGCATCAACGTGGCTATCGTTCTACTACTGGTGAAGCACCACTGAAAGAAAACTTAGCCGCCAACATGTTAGTACGCAGTGGCTGGCAAGCAGCGCCTTCGACCTTGCTCGATCCTTTCTGTGGTAGTGGAACTGTGCTGATTGAAGCGGCTTTAATGGCGGCCGATATTGCCCCAGGCTTACAGCGTAGCCGTTTTGGGTTTGAACATTGGCGTCGTCATGATAAAGCTGTGTGGCAAGAAATCGTTGAAGAAGCGAAAGCGCGTGCCTCATTAGGCGTGAAACGTTGCGAGATTAAATTCTACGGCTCAGATATCGATTCTCGCTTAGTTGCGTTAGCCAAACGTAATGCCGAAAATGCCGGTGTACTCGAGTTAATTGAGTTTCAAGTTGCAGATGCGTTGACGATAACACCGCCTGCAGAAAGTGGATATTTGATCACTAACCCACCTTATGGTGAACGTTTAGGCAATGTGTCTGAGTTATTGCAGCTTTACTATCAGCTAGGCGACAAGTTTAAGAAAGAATTTGGCGGCTGGAAAGTGGCCATGCTGTGTAGTGATATCGAGCTGGTATCATCACTTAAGCTTAAAGCCGACAAACAGATGAAGATGTTCAACGGCGCCCTAGAATGTGCCTTTAACATTTATACCTTGCATGCGACCAGTACACGTCGCGATACACCAGTGCTGCCAGACGGCGTCGACATTGCCGATATCGCCCCTGCTTTTGCTAACCGCATTAAGAAAAATGCCAAGTTATTAGAGAAATGGGCCAAGAAAGAAGGCATCGACAGCTATCGTATTTATGATGCCGACATTCCTGAATATAACGTCGCAGTAGATAAATACTTAGATTACGTGATTATTCAAGAATATATGGCGCCAGCAACTATACCTGAAGCCGTAACCAAGCGTCGTTTAAGCGATGTTTTGTTAGCACTGCCGTCGGCCATTGGTATCAATCCGAATAAGATGATCATGAAGACGCGTGAGCGTCAAAAGGGCACGAGTCAGTATCAAAAGCTGGATGAGCGTAAGTTAGAGCTTATCACTACCGAATATGGCGCTAAGTTCAAACTGAACTTAACCGGTTATTTGGATACAGGTTTATTCCTCGATCACAGATTGACACGCCGTTTAGTCGGTCAAAAATCTAAGGGACGCCGGGTACTTAACCTGTTCTCTTACACAGGTTCTGCTTCTGTGCATGCGGCGCTTGGTGGGGCTAAATCGGTGACGACGGTGGATATGTCAAATACCTATATTGCTTGGGCGAAGGACAACTTTGCACTCAATGGACTGCAAGGTAAGCAGTATGAGTTTGTTCAATCTGACTGCATGCAGTGGATCCGTGATTGCCGTGAAAAGTACGATCTGATTTTTATCGATCCGCCGACCTTCTCAAATTCTAAGCGTATGGAAGATTCATTCGATGTGCAGAGAGACCATGTGAACTTACTGGCATCCTTAGTGAAACTGCTCAGCCCAACAGGCGAGCTAGTGTTCTCTAATAATAAACGTAAGTTTAAGATGGACATAGAGGCACTGACAAAGATGAACATTAATGTGAAGAACATTGATGACGTGACTTTGCCTATGGACTACAAACGTAATCCACATATCCATAATACCTGGCTTATCACCCATGCCTGAGTTGACTCAAGCAGAATTAGATAACAGGCATTATCTGCTATATCACACAGAGGGATGTCATCTGTGTGAACTGGCCGCGGCCTTACTGGACGCGGCTGACATTGGCTATCGGGCCATAGATATTTGTGACGATGAATACCTCGCGCAGCGTTATGGCGTATCGATCCCTGTGCTTAAAGCTTGGGATGGTAGAGAATTACATTGGCCATTTAACGCAACGCAATTACAAGAGTTTACAGGAGCTTAGTTTGAGTCTGGTTCGTATCAATAGTGGCTCTTTAGCCTATGGTTACACTCCGTTGTTACAAAAAGCGGATTTTACTATTCAACGCGGTGAGCGCGTGTGTATTGTTGGCCGTAATGGTGCTGGCAAGTCGAGTTTATTAAAAGTGTTATCTGGTGATGTACTGCTGGATGAAGGCGAATTCAACATCGCTGGTAATGTGACCGTTAGCCGTCTACAACAAGATCCGCCAAAGGCTGAGCAAGGCACGGTATACGCTTATATTGCTGCGGGATTAAAGGAAGTGGGCGAGGCGCTTGAGCGTTATCATCAACTGTCCCACGATGTGGCCCATGCCGATCCTGAGCAAATGGATCGTATGCTGAATGAAATGCAAGGTCTGCAAGAAACCTTAGACCACTATAATGGATGGCAGCTAGATTCTCGCATCCAACAAAACTGCGAATTATTAGGACTCGATCCTGACAAATCCTTGAGCGAGTTATCGGGTGGTTGGCAGCGTAAAGTGGCGTTAGCCAGAGCACTGGTGAGCGAGCCAGATCTGTTGTTACTTGATGAACCGACCAACCATTTAGACATAGACACTATCGAGTGGCTTGAAAAGTTTTTACTCGATTATCAAGGCGCTATCGTCTTTATCAGCCACGATAGGGGCTTTATTGCCCGTATGGCGACGCGGATTGTCGATTTAGACCGTGGTGTGGTGACCTCATGGCCGGGCAACTATCAAATGTATCTTGATGGTAAGCAAGAATGGTTGCGCGTCGAAGCCGAGAAAAATGCCTTGTTTGACAAGCGTCTCGCCGATGAAGAAGTATGGATCCGTCAAGGTGTTAAAGCCAGACGTACCCGTAACGAAGGTCGAGTTCGCGCACTTAAGGCTTTACGTGAAGAGCGAAGTGAACGTCTGAATCGTCAAGGCAATGCTAAAATGGCAGTATCGGATACTGAACGTTCTGGTAAGTTAGTCTTTGATGTGACCGATCTTAACTTCAATCTGCCCGATAAAAATCTGGTTAAAAACTTTAATACGACGGTTATCCGTGGTGACCGTATTGCGCTGATTGGGCCAAACGGTTGTGGTAAATCAACCTTGATCAAGCTGTTAATCGAGAAACTGCAACCGCAATCGGGCGAAATTAAAGTTGGTACTAAGTTAGAAATCGCCTATTTCGACCAATATCGCGAAGCGTTAGATCCTGAGCAAACCGTTGAAGATAACGTTGGTGAAGGTAAGAAGACCATCACGATCAATGGTCAAGACCGCCACATATTAAGTTATTTGCAGGACTTCTTGTTCTCGCCTATGCGCGCCAGAACGCCAGTGAAAGCGCTGTCGGGTGGTGAAAAGAACCGTTTGTTATTGGCTAAGTTATTAATTCGCCCTGCAAACTTAATCATTCTCGATGAGCCAACTAACGATCTTGATATTGAGACCTTAGAATTGCTAGAGTCGTTGCTCACTGAATACCAAGGTACGTTGTTGCTAGTGAGCCATGATAGGGCATTTATCGACAATACTGTGACCAGTAGCTGGTGGTATGCGGGTAATGGCCATTGGAGCGAGTATGTAGGTGGTTATCAAGATGCCGTGAACCAAGGGGCAAAGTTTTATTCTGAGGAACCTAGTTCGCAAAAGGCGGTCGAAGCTCCTGCGGTTGAAACTAAACCCGTTGAAGTTAAAACTGCAGAACCTGTGAAAGCGGTAAAAAAACTGTCGTATAAGCTACAGCGTGAGTTAGAGTCGCTACCTAATGTGATGGAGCAATTGGAGGCAGAAATTCTCGCATTGCAGACCACTATTGGACATTCAGACTTTTATAGTCAGGCGCAGGATAAAGTCAATCAGGTATTGAGTCAGTTGGCTGATAAAGAAAAGCAATTGGAAGTTTGCTTCGAGCGTTGGGAAGAGCTTGAGTCACTGAAGTAAACCAATAATAAAAATGGGAATAGAATTAATGAAGTCAAAGTTGGATAAAGCCCTTTCCTTGGTTGCCTTAGGTGTCCTTGGTGTATTAAACAGTGCCCATGCTGCACCTGTCTATGAAATCGTTAACATCGATAATTATGACCTGCAGGGCACGCTTGAAGGCACTCGTAACGGTTATGCTTTAGGTGTGAATGCTAGTGGTGAATTAGTCGGTATTTCAAAGGGTAAGAAAAAACTCAGCAGTTCAGATGTCGAAGGCGGCGTGATTGATGTTGCCGACGGTATCGCACCAGAAGAAACCATTACTTATTCTATTACCGCTGCCATTGTTGCAAATAACTTTGCTTTTATTGCTGCAGAAAATGGTGCAGCTGGGGCTTGGTTACCGACATTCGACAGCATTAATGGTACTACACCGCCAAATGATACTGCTGTGATTAACTCTGTTGATACCTTTTATTACGGTATTAATGATGCCGGTATTAAAGTGGGCAGCATGACTGCGCCTGAAAAGAAAACAGAGAACACTGCAACTACTGATGTTACCGATGATTATTGGTATTACCGCGACTATGAGTTCCGCGGTGTTGTAAAAGTGGGGAGCACTGAAATTCCATTAGTTCCTCCCTACACGCAATTTGTTAATGCTGATAAGACTAAAACCGCAGAGTTAGGTGGATGGTCTGCTGCTACAGCTATTAATAATAATAACTTAGTGGCTGGTTATGCCAGTACTGCTATCAGTAAATATGGTAGTGATCGTGTTAATTATTGTTTAGGCTCGGATAATACTTTGCCATTGGATGTTTGTGTACAACGTGAGCAATATCCGAACTCTACGGGTACGCGTAACATTCAGTACCAGACGCGTGCCTATGTATGGCAAATCGACAATAATATCGCTACGGGAATTGAGTTGCCTTTAGGGTTAACGCCTAAAGCTGATAACACCTTAACCTTTACTGCTCAGGCGCTCGGCGTGAATGATAACGGCGTGGTTGTTGGTCGTTCGCACGTTTATCGTAACAACAATACAGATAAGTTGCACCAAGATGCGGCTTATTGGGCTAAGGATGCCGAAGGTAATTATAAATACCACTGGATCCCAATGGGCGAATCGATTTCAAGTTCCATTGCCTATGACATCAATGATAGTGGTATTCTTGTCGGTAGTTATCGTAGCTATATTCAAGGTTATTTACGCGACAAGTTTTTCTATTTTGATACTAATACACCCGATGTTGGCTATGTAACCCCTAATGATTTTGCCTCAACGGCAACGGATCTTTCGAGTAAACCCAAGGATATTAACAATAAAGGTCAAGTAGTTGGTTACGTTGAAACGACTTACGATAAAGAGAAGCCACGCCCCAAAGCGGGTTTCCTGTATGAGAAGTCGACGGGTGAGTTTAGCAATATCAATAAATTGCTGACCTGCGAGTCTAAGGGGTATGAAAAATCAAACGATGGTAGCTGGGCACGTCATCAGGTCGAAGTTCAGGATGGCTCGGGTAAAATTCTTCAATATAACGCTGATATTTTAGTGGTTGAAGGTACGAGTATCAATGAAGATGGCACTATCGTAGGTACGGCTTTTATTCGTAAACCTTCTTATCAATTTGATAAAGATGGCAACATAGTTATTGGTGAAAATGGCTTACCGCTATTTGAGCTGAGTGGTAGTGGCGAGCCTGTAACGGCTTATGTTCCACGTATGGTTGTACTTAAACCGGCTACCAGTGGTGAAGCTTGTACTGTTGAAGATAGTACCGATACCGGTAATTTTGAGCGTTCTGGTGCAGCAACGTTAGCTTGGTTATTTGCCTTGCCATTGGTGTGGTTCCGTCGTCGAATTCGTTAAGTTTTAAGCTTCAATTCAGACTAAAAAAATCGAGGCGAAATGCCTCGATTTTTTTTCGCTAAGATCTCAATAGTTTAATAAATAGTCAGTATAATAGCCGATTTTTTGATTGATCTTGGCGTCAAAAAGCACTATTTCTATGGGTGAAGCTTTTGCTTCTATTTTATGTAGAACAGAGGACGCTTGCATGAAAAGACAAAAACGAGATCGTTTAGACAGAGCTTTTTCAAAAGGATTCCAAGCTGGGGTTGGTGGACGCTCTAAGGAGCTCTGTCCATATGCAAATCTTGATTCGCGATCGCAGTGGTTAGGCGGTTGGCGTGAAGGTGTGGATGGCCGAGTTAATGGGCTATTTAATAAATAATTGAGTTTTACTCATTAATTAAATAGCCCAGAACAAGCAAAGTAATGCAGCATATTGCCCTCAGATGAGGGCATTTTTATATCTTCAGTGTATTGGAGTAAGACTGATCAGAATGTAGACGTATCGCTAAAGACACCGACTTTAAGATCGGTTGCACTGTAGATTTGACGGCCATCAACTTCAAGGATTGCATCGGCAATACCCATCACCAGTTTACGGTGAATAGTACGTTTAATATTGAGTTTATAAGTGACTTTCTTAGCGCCTGGTAATACTTGACCCGTAAACTTCACTTCACCTACACCCAGAGCACGTCCTTTGCCTTCCGCGCCTTCCCAGCCTAAATAGAAGCCAACGAGTTGCCACATGGCATCTAGCCCTAAACAACCAGGCATTACCGGGTCGGTAATAAAGTGGCAGTCAAAAAACCATAAGTCTGGATTAATATCGAGTTCAGCGACAATTTCACCTTTGCCAAACTCACCGCCATTATCATTGATAGTAACGATTCTATCTATCATCAGCATGTTATCGACAGGCAGACGAGGTGAGTTTGGACTAAATAATTTCCCATGGCCACAGGCGATGAGTTCTTCTTTATTGAAACTGTTTGCTTTGTTCATTGTTTTACTACTCCAGCAATAAGAGCCGCCAAGATTAGCGAACACGTGTAAGCTAAACAACTCCGATCAGCTAATTAGCGGCGAAAAAATCCCAATTTTGCGAGTAATCTCGTGATTATGCCGATTTCCTCCTCGCCATTTCCTGCGAGCTTGTCTAATCGTTCCTGTACAAGGCCGTATAATGAATCATGTGGAAAATCATTATCTTCATCGGCTACACCCGCAGGCATTTGCATTAATAGCTCAACAGCTTGGTCCATATGCTCGATTGCATAGAGGTGAAATAAGCCTTTGCCTACAGCTGTAATCACTTTGGGATTGAGGTTAAGCTGTAACACGTTCGATTTGGGCATAATAACGCCTTGTTCTCCCGTGAGACCACGACGTTCACACAGATTAAAAAAGCCTTCAATTTTCTCGTTGATGCCACCAATCGCTTGCACATTACCAAATTGATCCAATGCACCAGTTATTGCCAGTGACTGAATAATGGGTTGTTCAGCAATCGCTGACATCAAACAGCAGTATTCGGCGAGTGATGCGCTATCACCATCAATTTCTTGATAGGATTGCTCGAAAACGATATTGGCATTTAGGTGTAATGGTGCATCTCGCCCAAAGATACGGTACAAGCAGGCAGAAAGGATCATCATTCCTTTGGCATGTATATTGCCACCAAGTTCAGATTTTCTTTCGATATCGGCGACTTCACCATCACCATAGTGAACAGATGCCGTGATCCGCGCAGGCTCACCATAACTGTAATCGATGGCATCAATGACAGTTAAACCATTGATCTGACCAACCATAGCACCCGAAGTTGGCAGATTTATGAAGTTGTCATCGAAGCTTTGACCTGAATACTCTTCCGAGCTGTTATGACGATAGTTGGCTTGGGCTAACGCGAGCTCAATACTGCTCGCATTGATACTCGGTTTACCACAATAGGCTTTAGCTTGTACCATCAGTTGGGCAAACTCGAGCATAGACAAACTGAGGCGGCGCTGATGTTCGGTTAGCCGTGCACTATAACGAAAAAGTGGCGCTAGGCTTGATTGTTCTAGAGTGACCTCGACACTTTGTGCAACCGCTTGTAACCATGCGACGTATTGTGACTCTGTATAACGGACCAAGTCGATTTCGCTAGCGAGTTCTGCTAGTAGGGTAAAGTGACGTTGAAATTGCCAATCCTCAGTTCTGACTTGGCTATAAATCATTCCTGCACCGATAAGGACAATTTTACAATTGAGCGGGATAGGACTTAGGTTATTGCTAATCTGATACGCTTTATGGGTGAGGATTTGCATCACTAATTCCCATAAACCTTCACGTTTCCAAAGTGACTCGGCGCAAATAAATACATAATGACATTCGGCCAGAGCACCAGCTTGATACTGGCTTGTTGTTCCTGTTTGTGCCATACGGCCAATGAGGTCTACACGGCGAATATTACCACTGAGGTAGCGATAGCGAGTCGTTTTTTCGGCAATACTGACCTGATTTTCCTGTGGTTTCTCTGATTGCCACTGAAATGTTGCCGCTTTGTCAGTCGGGCGTGTTGCCACTAAATAAGCTGGAGATAACGGCGCTAGGCTATCAATACAGGCTTGGATCATTAATTGGCGGTCAATGCTCGGGAAATCAGCCAGATACAAGTGCTGATCGACAATAGCTTGGTGGAGTTTAAACGCATCCACAGCACGCTCTTGTCCTAAGAGTAATGCGCTTAGATTGTCAGCCGTTTCGGGAAGGGTTGGCAGGCTAAATTCAGGTGCGAGTGAAGACGTGGGTATCAAGAGTGAATTCATATAAGCATTTACCGTGAAAAGTTGCAGTGATTTTACCATACCAAGACGACAAGTCTCTCACTGTATAGGTGTTTTTACCTCTGTTTACTCGATTATTCGTTGAAACTGGCCATGTATTTGTTGTAAAAAACATCGGGGTGAACATAAGTTGAGCATTTGACTCGATATTTAAAAATTGAGGTTTACAAGTTAGCGGTATACTTATATTATTTTCGGCGTTCGGAGGGGTGGCAGAGTGGTTTAATGCACCGGTCTTGAAAACCGGCGTGGGTTTATAGCCCACCCAGGGTTCAAATCCCTGCTCCTCCGCCATTTTTAGTCAAAAAGCCGCTAAGCAATTAGCGGCTTTTTGCATTTATACAGTTTGAACCCTTGGGTTCCTGATTTGAAGCGCAGCTCCTGCGCCATATTCACGAGAAAGGCCATCAGTAATAATGGCCTTTTTTGTTTATGCAATTTGAACCAAGGTTCCTCATTCTAAGTTCTGCTCTTGCGCCATATTTAGTTAAAATGCCGCTAAGCAATTAGCGGCGTTTTGCATTTGTGCTATTTCCGCTCTTAGGTTTTGACCCTAAACGTGGCGTCAGTGCCATGCTTTAGGGAAAGACTATCTGTCATGATTGTTCATTGTGTTAACCCTAGATTCTTCATTCTGATATCAGTGACTGCTACTGATTAATGGGCTTTTTTATCCGCGCTTCTCGTTTATGGTCTACACTAAGTTTGTGGCCAAGTTAATGGTTTTTATGGTCTTTAAAATTTGCACTAGGATGGTGCGACGTATGATTCTCGACAGTCTTGGATCATACGGCCGAACAATTCTCCCATCAGGGTGACTTATTTTAAGTAGAGAAAGCTATGTTGTTACCTACACGTATTTCGCAGCGGCTCACAATGGGCAGCGTAGTGCTGCTTCTACTGACTGGGCTCGCGGTTTTTGGTGTGATGTCACTTCGAGGGCAGCCTCGAGTGGTGGCGGCGAGTCAAGAGTTAATTGAGCAAACGGGGAGCAGTATCGTAAGGCAACTCGCACTTAAGTTGGCAAGCATTGAGGGGATTACTTTAAGCCTTGCACACCTCGCCGAAGTGTTGCCCCACGAGCAAGCTCTTTATCTTAACTCCTTACCTAATTTGATTGATAACAATGGCGATCTCACTATCGCTGGGGGCGGGATCTGGCCTGAGCCAGATAAATTCGTCGCTGGGAGTATCCTCCACAGTTTCTTCTGGGCCCGTGGTAGCGATAATCTACTGGCTTATTCGGATGACTATAATGCGCCATCTGGCCCTGGGTATCATAATGATCCTTGGTATACGGGCGCGCGGACTAGCTCAGTATCTCAATGTTTATGGTCAGAGGCTTATCAAGATCCCGTCACAAAGGTGGCTATGGTGACATGCAGTGTGCCATATCGTCTCACGGGGACATTTGCAGGGGTCGCAACGATAGATTTAAAACTTGATGATTTAGCCAAATTTTTAACAGAACATGGCAATGTAACTGACGGTTATGCTTTCGCTTTAGACCAAGCGGGCAATATCTTACATTTTCCTGAAACGAATAAGTCCGACACTATGTTGCGTTTTACGGATCTCGTCGGGCAGTTACCTTGGCTTGCCCCCGTTGAAACTGCACTTAAGCAAACCTCAATCAACAAAGTGGTGTCTGTAAGCTTAAATAAGGATGGAAGACTTAATCAGGCGAGTGAGGTGAGCCTTTTTGTAATGCCTGATACTGGATGGGTGATTGGCCTTGTGACGCCTAAAACGCGAGTCACAGGGCTTGCCCGTGAGCTGACATTTGATATTTTATTGTTTTTATTACCATTACTCGCCATTTTACTTTCTCTGGCTTGGTTATCGGGAAAAAAACTGTTGGCGCAACTTGAGGAAACCACAGATCAAATTGCTTCCCTTGGGAGCGGTAGTTTGGGGGCGAATGTTGAACTGCAAATTCAGCGGGATGATGAGATTGGTGCTTTGCGCCGAGCCGTAAACACCTATGCAGGGACGTTAAGGGCAATGTTAGATCTGATCACTCAAGAAGCGAAGAAAATTCAATTTGAGGCAACGCAATTAAGCGGACTTAGCCGTAAGTTAGCTCAGCGCGCAGAGCAACAGCGGCTGGAGAGTGCACAATTAGCCGCTGCGATAACGCAAATGTCTTCAAGCGCTATGGAAGTCGCGAATAATACCAATGACTGTGCTGCAACTGCGCAATCGTCTTTGATTGTAGTGCGAGAAGGGCAAACCCGTGTTGCAGCCAGCAATACTTCTATTGAGGCATTATCAGGAGAAATTGCCAACGCAACTAAGGTGATATCCCAATTGGCCCAAGACAGTCAAAAGGTGGGCGCTGTATTAGATGTGATTAAGGCGATTTCTGAGCAGACTAATTTGCTCGCTCTCAATGCGGCAATTGAGGCGGCTAGAGCGGGCGATCAGGGCCGCGGTTTTGCAGTCGTTGCTGATGAAGTTCGAACTCTTGCGGGGCGAACTCAAGATTCGGCCAATGAAATTAGTACCATGATTAACGCTTTGCAATCGGCTTCGCGGCTCGCTGTGCAAGCAATGCAAGCTGGGGAGTCCCGCACTGTCCATGCAGTTGCGGAGGCTGAGGGCGCTGCCAATTCTCTATCGAGTACCGTACAAAGTTTCGATGATATTTCACAGCGTGCCCAACAAATCGCGTTAGCTGCTCAGCAGCAAAGCCAAGTCACTCAAGAAATTAATGAGTTGGCGGTGCGAATAAATAGCATCAGTGAAGATAACTCTCTCGATGCAACGGCGCTTGATGTGTTAAGCCTTGAGATGCAGAAACTATCTGACCGTTTAATCAATATCAATCGAGCTTAGTCTTAATATAGTGTGAAGTGTGCCACCTTAAAATGGCGCTTCAACTGACAAGGGTGTCAAAGATAAGTTGAATAACGCGATATTTTTAAGCGGATTGGATGTAGATTGACCATGTAGATTGCTTCTTTAAATTAAGGGTTTACAGCAGAGTAGTAGATAGCTATTATCTCGCTCGTTCGGAGGGGTGGCAGAGTGGTTTAATGCACCGGTCTTGAAAACCGGCGTGGGTTTATAGCCCACCCAGGGTTCAAATCCCTGCTCCTCCGCCATATTTACGAGAAAGGCCATCAGTAATGATGGCCTTTTTTGTTTGTGCAATTTGAACCAAGGTTCCTCATTCTAAGTTCAGCTCCTGCGGCATATTTAGTCAAAATGTTGCTAAGCAATTAGCGGCATTTTGCATTCATATCGTTTGAACCCTTGGGTTCCTGATTTGAAGCGCAGCTCCTCCGCTATATTCACGGAAAAGGCCATCAGTAATGATGGCCTTTTTTGTTTGTGCAATTTGAACCAAGGTTCCTCATTCTAAGTTCAGCTCCTCCGCCATATTTAGTCAAAATGCCGCTAAGCAATTAGCGGCATTTTGCATTCATATAGTTTGAACCCTTGGGTTCCTGATTTGAAGCGCAGCTCCTCCGCTATATTCACGGAAAAGGCCATCAGTAATGATGGCCTTTTTTGTTTGTGCAATTTGAACCAAGGTTCCTCATTCTAAATTCAGCTCCTGCGACATATTTAGTCAAAATGCCGCTAAGCAATTAGCGGCATTTTGCATTCATACCGTTTGAACCCTTGGGTTCCTGATTTGAAGCGCAGCTCCTGCGCCATATTCACGGGAAAGGTCATCAGTAATGATGGCCTTTTTTGTTTGTGCAATTTTCATTTCAGTTTTCTCATTCTAATCCCTTTGTTATTCACGGCTTTCGATTTAAGTGAATATGAAATAGTCAATCAACACGATTAACCATAAATTTAAGTTTACAGTGGCGACAGAGATAGCTATTATCTCGCTCGTTCGGAGGGGTGGCAGAGTGGTTTAATGCACCGGTCTTGAAAACCGGCGTGGGTTTATAGCCCACCCAGGGTTCAAATCCCTGCTCCTCCGCCATATTTTTACAAAAAAGGCCATGTTTATTCATGGCCTTTTTTGTGTGTGAAATTTGAGCTAGGGTTCTCCATTCTAAGCGCAGTTCTTACGCCTTTTTGCATTTAGCTATTTAAAAACCTTAGGTTCCTGATTCTAAGCGTATCTCTTCTGCTATATTCACGTGAAAGGCTAACAGTAATGATGGCCTTTTTGTTTTTCTTGAACTGAAAAATTGCCTATATTTGCTGGATACTTTGATATCGATTTAACAGGGATTTTAGGCTGGTCATTCTGGGGTTATTGCTTCGTTTTTAAACGCTTTTTATTGGTATGCTATTCTGGAATCCTTCCTTTAAATATCATCTAGTTAACAATGTTGAATTTATGCTTTGCGAAATGGGGTTGTTGGGCTAAATTAGCCCTATGAACTCGTTATCCGTTTGCCATGTTGCTTTTTCTAACACACGGATCGAGCTGTAAATTGTAAAAGGTGGGTTAAGTTGATTTCGATATATTTGGTTGACGATCATGAGCTTGTGAGAACTGGGATCCGCCGCATCTTGGAAGATGAACGTGGGATCAAAGTCGTGGGCGAAGCCCCTGATGGTGAGACTGCGGTGCAGTGGGCTCGCCAAAATGAAGCGGATGTGATCTTAATGGATATGAATATGCCTGGGATGGGCGGATTGGAAGCCACTCGAAAAATTTTACGATATCAACCCCATGCAAAAATTATTGTATTAACTGTACACACGGAAGATCCGTTCCCAAGTAAGGTGATGCAGGCTGGCGCTTCGGGCTATTTAACAAAAGGAGCGACGCCACCAGAAGTATTGCAAGCGATACGTCAGGTCTCTCGCGGACAACGCTATTTGTCCCCAGAAATTGCCCAACAGATGGCGCTGAGTCAGTTTAATCCTGCCGATGAAAACCCGTTTAAGTCTTTGTCCGAGCGAGAGTTACAGATCATGTTGATGATCACTAATGGCGAGAAGGTTAACGATATTTCTGAGCAACTGAACTTAAGTCCTAAAACCGTTAACAGTTACCGTTATCGTTTATTTGCTAAGCTGGGGATCAGTGGTGATGTCGAACTAACGCGGTTAGCTATTCGCTATAAGATGTTGGATGCTGGCCATTTTTAATGGGAAGTGGATTGCGTTGGTCGATGACTTTAATCTAGCGAGTTCTTGGATTACATGTTCCTATGTTGTTTGTGTTAAGTCTCCAAAACTGTGGGTGTGAATGATGTCTAATGAATTTAACGCCCAAAGTTTCTTACGTACTGTTTCATCCTCCGCTGGGGTTTATCGCATGTATGACGTCAAAAATGACGTCATTTATGTGGGTAAAGCCAAAGATCTTAAAAAACGGCTTAGCTCGTATTTTCGTAAAAACCTCGGTAATGTTAAGACCCAAGCCTTAGTTTCACATATTCACCATATTGATGTGACGCTGACCCACAGTGAAACAGATGCTCTGTTGCTTGAGAATGATTACATCAAGCAATACATGCCAAAATACAATGTGTTATTGCGTGATGACAAATCTTATCCTTACATCTTATTAAGCCAGCACGAACACCCAAGGCTCGCCTATCATCGCGGTCCGCAGCGGGAAAAAGGCCACTATTTTGGTCCTTATCCCAATGGCGGCGCCGTGCGTGAAAGCCTGCATTTGATGCAGAAGCTGTTTCCTATTCGTCAATGTGACGATCTTTACTACAAATCGCGCTCACGCCCCTGTTTGCAATATCAACTGTCTCGCTGTAGCGCGCCCTGCGTGGGCAAAGTCAGTAACGCTGATTATGATGAGCAAGTGAAATTAGCCAGCCTGTTTTTAAAGGGGAAAGATCAGCAAGTGATCAGCGCCTTGGTTGATAAAATGGAACTTGCGGCCGAGCAGCAGGCCTATGAACAGGCTGCACGATTTCGCGATCAGATCATGGCGCTGCGTAAAGTTGCCGAGCAACAGGAAGTCTCTAATAATAAAGGCGATATGGATGTTATTGGGGTGCATTATGCGTCAGGCATCGCCTGTTTCCACCTGCTATTTATCCGCGAAGGTAAAATTTTTGGTAGTCGTAGTTATTATCCTTCAGTGCCAGCTCAAACTGATATGGATGAGGTGCTGCGCTCCTTTATCCTACAGTTTTATTTAAATGCAGATATTCAACGCACTATTCCAAAAGAAGTGGTGATTAGCCATAGTTTTGAAGAATTACATGAACTTGAAGCGGCGATTTCAGAGGCGCTAGATAAAAAGTTTTCGATTAAGACTAATGTTCGCGCCGACAGGGCGAGCTTCTTACGTTTAGCCGTGACTAATGCGACGAATGCAGTGGTTACGCGCCTGTCCCATAAGAACACCGTCGAACAGCGTTTTGTGTTACTCGAAGAAATCTTAGAGTTGAATGGGCCTATCCAGCGAATGGAATGTTTCGATATCAGTCATACCATGGGAGAGAGCACCGTTGCCTCCTGTGTGGTGTTTAATCGAGAAGGGCCGCACAAAGGTGAGTATCGTCGTTATAATATTGACGGTATTACACCGGGTGATGATTATGCGGCGATGAAGCAAGCGGTGAGCCGACGTTTCGATAAAATTGAAGCAGGCGGTAAAATCCCTGACATTCTGTTTATCGATGGTGGACTCGGGCAGTTGCGTATTGCCCAAAAGATAGTGGATGAAAAGTTTGTTCATTTGGATAAAGCGCCGCAGCTTATTGGGGTGGCGAAAGGTGAGGGCCGTAAACCTGGGCTTGAAACCTTGATCTTAGGGGATACCGAAACCAGCTTTTCCCTCGAAGGGGATTCGCCAGCACTGCACCTTATCCAACATATTCGTGATGAATCCCATCGATTTGCAATCACTGGCCACCGTAACCGTCGCCAGAAAACCCGTAATACTTCAACACTGGAATCTATTCCTGGTATTGGTCCTAAACGTCGTAAAGCTTTGTTACAGCATTTAGGAGGATTGCAGGAAGTGAAAGGGGCAAGTGTGGCGGAATTAGTCAAAGTACCAGGGATCAGCATAGAAATGGCACAAACCATTCATGATGCATTGCGAGGGGGATAAAATTAAGGCAAGATTGGCGCTGCTTTTGACTAACTGGTTTGATCATGCCGTTTAACTTACCTATAGCATTAACTCTTTTCAGGCTTTTTTTACTGCCCATTTTTGTGGTGCTGTTTTATTTACCCTATGACTGGACCCCTTTTGTTGCCGCATTTACCTTTTGGCTTGCGGCGTTAACGGATGCATTAGATGGTTATGCTGCCCGTAAATTGAAACAATTAACTCGTTTTGGCGCTTTTCTTGACCCAGTCGCTGATAAGTTGATGGTGATTACAGCTTTAGTTTTGTTGGTCGATCAATACGCGAATATCTGGCTGACGTTGCCCGCCCTGTTTATGATAGGTCGCGAGATTGTCATTTCAGCGTTGAGGGAATGGATGGCTGAAATTGGTAAACGTGGTACTGTCGCCGTGTCTTGGATTGGTAAATACAAGACGGCTGCACAAATGGTGGCAATTATTGGGCTGATTTGGCAATACAATCCTTTAATGACTAATGCCGCATTTGTACTGTTATATATCGCCGCTGTATTAACGTTTTGGTCAATGATGAGTTACATTTTAGCCGCTTGGAAAGATCTTACCGCTGAATAGTGCAATAAAAAATCAAAGAGATTATTTAGTGTGCAAGCAGTAAGTTATCGATAAAACAGCGGTTGACACTGGGTGGTAAATCGGTAGAATGCCACCCCGTAGACAAGAGGCAATGTGAAAATAAAGTCTTAACGTTACCAAATATTGACGTTTGATATTAGCTAGATAATAAAGTGAAATGCTTTGTTTATCTGAGTGAATAGTAAAACAAGATGCGACATTAGCTCAGTTGGTAGAGCGATACCTTGCCAAGGTATAGGTCATCGGTTCGAACCCGATATGTCGCTCCAATATTTTTAAAGTCTAATTCTACACAACATGAGTTAGCAACTATGGCGCGATGGCAGAATGGCTATGCTGCGGATTGCAAATCCGTCGATCTCGGTTCGACTCCGGGTCGCGCCTCCATAGATTAAAGTATTAATGACACGATTCCCGTCGTTAATATCAAGAGTTTGCCCGAGTGGTGGAATCGGTAGACACAAGGGATTTAAAATCCCTCGCTGGTAACAGCGTGCCAGTTCAAGTCTGGCCTCGGGTACCATTATTTTGGTCGTGATGGTAAAAATAAAGTCCGAATCTTCAATAGGCTTTATTAAATAGATTTATTAGTGTTAAGCGTTAATGATGTAGAGTTAATAATATTTTTGACATGATTCCCGTCATTAATATTCAGCGTTTGCCCGAGTGGTGGAATCGGTAGACACAAGGGATTTAAAATCCCTCGCTGGTAACAGCGTGCCAGTTCAAGTCTGGCCTCGGGTACCAAAAAAGAAAAAGCCTCGATATTTATATCGAGGCTTTTTTGCATTTAGATTTCTACTTTTAGTCAGCATTCTTCGTGAGGGGTTTAAGGTCAAACTTGACTGACGCACTTAACGTACTGCTTACTTTAGTTCGCAGAGGTCTTTGCTGCTACGCACATCAGGAAAGGCTAATAACCCTAAAATCACACAATAGTGCTATGTTTTAAGCTGATAGTGTCATTTTGAAGTAAGCCTGTAGTTATGCTGGCAGAGAAGTCGAGCGATAAGGTATGGGATTATGTTTGCTGAAAAGCAGGTCGTGAGTTTTTAGCCTTGGCTTGTTCTATTTATGCTAGAGATAAAACCTATAAATAGTAAGCCTATAAATAAAACCCTAGGTATAAAAAAGCGCCAGTAAATACTGGCGCTTTTTATTCACTTTACTCGGTCAGTTTATGCTTGTTAGACAGTGATACTAGTGAATATCAGCTTATTGCCAATCATCGCTATTCCAGCGGTACAGCCAAGTCGCTGCAAGTGGTTTATCATCTTTCTTAAGCTGTATTCTCAGTTCGGCTACATTGGTACTTTCTGGTTCGAAGCTGATAAATACTCGAGCGCCATTGATGTCCGGGTGGGTGACAATCCGAGACGACAGGATTTTACCTTTGCTGATGCTGGCATCGATGCTAATTTTATCAATATCTTGCGGCTTGATGTTACTGAAATCGATAAGTAATTCTTTGCCTTTTGCTAACACTTGCCCCTTAGTGCTGCGGACAACACGTGCTTTTGACGCCGTAGAAGGGCTGTCGTTTGAGGCCGTTATGCGATAGGAGTATTTATAGGGCTGATCCTTTTTCAGTCCGCCTTGCGGCTCCCAATAGGCAACTATGTTGTCGTTGGTTTCAGCATTAGAGGGAATTTCAAGCAACACCAGTTGGCCTTGGCCCCAATCATTGAGGGGTTCAATCCATGCTGAAGGTCGAAGTTGATAGTTTGCACTCAGATCTTGATAGTCTTCAAATTTACGATGGCGCTGTATAAGACCAAATCCCTTTATATCTTCATCGCCAAAAGCACTGATCTGCAGTTTGTTAGGATTATTTAATGGGCGCCATAGGCGCTCGCCATTACCGCGATCGATTTGTAGGCCGTCGGAGTTATGTACTTGTGGGCGGTAATCGGGTTTATCTGAGTTATCGAGTCCGCCAAAGAGGAACATAGAGGTCAGCGGTGCAAGACCCACATGCTGGATATCTTTGCGTGGGAATAAGGTTACATCCACTTCGACACGTGATGGTGCACCGGGATAAATACCAAAACGATAGGCGCCAGTGACACTTTGGCTATCTAGCAGAGCATGAACCACAATTGCCGTCTGATATTTAGATGGACGCTCGACCCAGAAACGCTTAAACAGGGGATATTCTTCACCTTTTGGCTGAGCGACATCAATCGCTAAACCACGATTAGACAAGCCATAGGTTTGCCCTTTAGAGAGCACGCGAAAATAGCTCGCACCTTGAAACATGATGAATTCATCTTTTATTTCATCATCATTGATAGGGTAATGTAAACGCACACCCGCGTATTGGCCCACTTGAGTGATGAGTTTTTCAATGGTGTCGTTAGGGACATCGAACGAAGCTTCTGTTAGCTCAATTGGAATAGCTTTGCTGTTTTCGACCACGTCGATATCGACAAGGTTTTTATAGAGAAAGCCTGGAGCAAAAAGTTGTACCGAAAATTTGGTCGGTGTTCCGCCCCAAATCGCGGCATTTTCTTGGTAATTGATTTTGCCATAGGTCGCGAAATCGAGATCAACCAGCTCTTTAGGTGCTTTTTTCGCTTCTTTAAATGGCTTTTGCGACAGTTGTTGAGCGAGTTCAATAACTGTGTCTTGGGAGAATTTTTTAGATTTCTTCTCTGGTGCAGGCGTTGGTGTTGTCTCTGCCGCTGCGGCATTGACGTTGTTTATGCCGACGACATAGACGATGGCGGTCAAGATGACAAAAGGTAGTTTTTTGAGTAATGCCGGATAACCGGTAGGGTAATTCATCATAAGATTCATTCGCAAAATGGAAACTCCTTACTAAAATGACGCTGATTCATAGGCACAATATATGCTTCAGTCTATCTAATCCCTAAATATTAATAACTTGTCTGCTATAAAATCCTCAGTCGTGGGATTCGAGTAGCTGAGGTGAGGGATAATTTTACCTGCGTAGCTAGAGATTTGTAACATAAATTATGCTTGGCGCTATTTTAGGTGTAGTTCTCAATACTTTGCGGTGTGATTTTACGATAAATAATCGCAATTGGTACTGCAGTAAAAACTGTCTTGGCTGAGCTAACACTGTTCTCATTGAATTCAGTGGCATTTTTACACAAAATTGGCGCAGTTGAATCGAGAGTGTTAATTAAAAACTTACAATATCAAATAGTTAATCTTAATTATTGCTAATGAGTGATTCAGGCTCACGGTGTTAACTGTGAGCCCATTTAGATATGCTAACGTGGATATTAGGACTTGAGTAAGTGCGATAGGTCACTGCCCACAGGAATTAGGATCTCTTGCTGCTCACCACAGAATAAATACGCAGGTTTGTCACCTAAGAGTGATAGTGTGTCTCCTTGTCGCCACAAAGCTGAGCCTTCAACTATGCCGATCACTGGGGTTAATGGGTCGACTTTAGTGAATTCTAATAATCGCTGGGCACGGGTTTCACCATTGTGGCCCGGTGCTTGGTAATTGGAATAGTGTGGATTGAGCTGGAACGGCACTAAGTTTAATGCGTTGAACGAAGGCGGTTCGATGATCGGCATATCATTAGTGGTGCGAATACTCAGTCCCGATACGTTTGAACCCGCACTCCAGCCGATATAAGGTTTACCAAGGGCGACTTGCTCACGAATAAGCGCGACCAGATCATAATGATATAGTTGGTGTAACAGGTGAAAGGTGTTACCCCCACCGATTAAAATTCCATCGGCATCTTTTATTGCTTGTTTAGGGTCTGGATGCTGATGAATACCACTGATATCGAGTTCAAGCTCAGCTAACCCAGTCACGACAGACGCTAAATAAGTGTCATAACTCATGCTAACCCCTGCATAGGGGATAAAAATCCATTTTTGTGCGTTGGCGGTGAGCGGTTTAATAAAAGGGATCGCGTGGGCAAGATAAGGCGTATCACCGACACGAGAGCTGCTCAGTAGTAGGGCGTTGATTGTCATTTTGTATCCTGAAATCTCGGAGTGTATTGGTATGTTAACAAAGATTAATTCCGATAAACATAGAGAGTTAAAGCAGAATTGCGCTCTAGCACGGCTAGCGGCGGTGTTTTTCAAGATAGTGATCCCCACCAAGATAGAGCGTTCGGGGCATTCTACTTCTGTATTGCATCAATGCAAAAGTCAGTGATTGATGCGCCTTGAATTAAAGCTCTCAGAACGCGATGAAACTCGTCTCTTGAGGTTGCTTGGGCATAAGTTTAAGTTTCGATTAATATACTGTCCCTAGACTCTCGGCCATGAAAGGCAGTGTCTATATACGAGAAAGATAACCTATTTTAAAAACTCTTTTCTTTTACCACTTGAATTTCGATGATTTGGACATATTATGTCTTTGAACAAAGTTAAATGGCCTATTCTTGCCCTAAAGGAGCTGAAATGAAGCGTATATTTCTATTGATTGCGACTAACCTAGCTGTGTTGCTAGTAGCCTCAATTGTGATGTCTATTCTAGGCGTGAACACGTCTACTATGGGTGGACTGCTGGTGTTCGCTGCCATTTTTGGATTCGGTGGGGCCTTTATCAGCTTAGCCATTTCAAAATGGATGGCGAAAAAGACCATGGGTTGTGAAGTCATCACCACCCCACGTGACAGTACCGAACGTTGGTTAGTGGAGACGGTTGCCCGTCAAGCTAAGCAAGCGGGGATTAAAATGCCAGAAGTGGCGATTTATCAATCGCCTGACATGAATGCGTTCGCTACTGGTCCAAGTAAAGACAATTCATTAGTGGCTGTGAGTACGGGTCTGTTATATGGCATGAGCCAAGATGAAATTGAAGGCGTATTAGCCCACGAAGTGAGCCACGTTGCTAACGGTGACATGGTGACCTTGACACTGATCCAAGGTGTGGTTAACACATTCGTGATCTTCGCGGCCCGCGTGGTTGCTGGTATTATCAACAACTTCGTGTCGAGTAATGATGAAGAAGGCGAAGGTTTAGGTATGTTCGCTTACATGGCCGTTGTTTTCGTACTGGATATGCTATTCGGTATCTTGGCTTCAATTATCGTCGCTTACTTCTCACGTATTCGTGAGTACAAAGCCGATGAAGGTGCGGCACGTTTAGCGGGTAAAGGCAAGATGATTGCTGCGCTTGAGCGTTTACGCCAAGGCCCTGAAAGTACGGCAATGCCTGCACAAATGTCAGCCTTCGGTATTAACGGCAAACGTTCAATGGCAGAAATGATGATGAGTCATCCTCCATTAGAGAAACGTATTGCTGCGTTAAGAGCGAGCTAATAAAAGAGTGAGTTAACTCTTAACTCTTAACTCTTAAATGTCAAATCTGAGTGCTTAAGACTCACTTGATATTAGATTTAAGACTTTTAACATCGGGCTCAAACTTTGGTTTGAGCCCGATTTTTTATGCCTGCAGCAAATTATGCTGCGCGGTTGCCGCAAGGGCACGGTAAACCAGTGTCGTTTGTTTTGCTTTGATATTCCAATGCTGCCAAAACAGCGGTACGCGCATGCGCCGTTCTGGGGTGATCTCAATCAGTATCCCTTTATCGATTAATGGTTTAGCTTGTAAATGCCCAACGAGCCCATAACCTAAACTCAAGTTAATCGCTTCTAAAAAGCTCTCGGAAGAGGGGATAGTATGTTGCCACCATTGCCCTGGGGTCATATTGAAATACTGGGCGAGAAACTTCTCATGCAACTTATCTTTGGTGGAGAACACTACTGCTGGCGCCTTTGCTAACTGAACTTGGTTGATGGCGTTGAATGACGAGGTGTCACTAAATGATGGAGTATCGCTCAGATCGCTAAAATAGCGTGCGGCAAATTCGGGCGTGGCCACACACAAATATTCCATCGTGCCTAAAAATTCACTGCTGCAACCCGCCATCGGCACTTCTGTTGTGGTGACACATCCGACCGCTTCACCATTTTTCAATAGATGATGGGTGTAGGACTCATCATCGACAATTAATTCCAATAACCAAGCGTGGCGACTGAACATGCCTGCTAGCGCAGGTAAAAACCACGTGGCCAAACTGTCGGCATTTACAGCGATGCGCACTGTGGTTGGATGGTTGGGATCGTCGGCGTCCATCTCAGCTCTTAATTCACTTTCGAGTAATTGTACCTGTGAATAGTGACGCAGCAGACGCTTACCTGTGGGCGTTGCGACCACAGGATTGGAGCGAATAAGCAGTGACTGACCGACTTTTTCTTCAAGTTGTCGAATGCGCTGTGATACAGCCGACTGAGTAATGTGCAGCACTTTAGCGGCGCGATCGAAACCGCCTTCCGAGACCACAACGGCGAGCGCTTTGAGATTGGCGTATTCCAGCATAGTCATCCTTAATCGATCTGTGTTTGATGGTTATTAATTTTACTTATGATACATAAAAAACATTAGTTATATTAATTTTATTGTTTTGACTATGCTAGCGCCTTCTTCGAACATGAGAGGTGGTTATGCAAGCGGCATTTATACAGGGTATGGGGATTGGTGGGAGTTTGATTATTGCTGTGGGCGCGCAAAATGCCTTTGTGCTCAAGCAAGGCATCAAGCGCTCATACCCGTTACCGATTGCCTTGCTCTGCTCTATCATTGATGCGCTGATGATCACTGCGGGTGTGGCGGGGCTGGGGCACATTATTGAATCTTTCCCGACCATTAAGCATGTGGCGAGTTTCGGTGGCGCCGCGTTTCTACTCTGGTATGGTGCGAATGCGCTAAAGGCGTCGTTTGTGGCTAAGGGCATTGAGATGGATCAGGCCGATAATGCGGACACATTTAAGAAAGCCGTACTGACGACGCTTGGGATCAGTTTGCTTAATCCGCATTTGTATCTTGATACTGTGGTGTTGCTCGGCAGCATTAGCACTCAATTTGATGATTTTGATCGGCCTTGGTTTGGCGCGGGTGCCGTACTGGCATCATTTATTTGGTTTTTTGGTTTAAGTTTTGGTGCGCGTTTGTTAGCGCCCATTTTTACTCGCCCAGCGGCATGGCGTTACCTTGACCGTTTTATTTGGTTAACCATGTGGAGCATTGCCGCTGCGATTATTTGGCCCTATGTGGCAGGATAAACCGACGTTGTGATGCCATAGAATACGGGCATAGCTGAATGCTTTTGCGGATTTTTTGCTCGGTTTGACTGCATCTTGTGATATGAAAGTGAAAATTTTTCATGAAAAAGGTCCTGATTTCAGGACCTTTTCGTTATCGATTGCCGATTATTTATTCAGGCTGCCAAGTTCAACTCACGACGTTTACACTTTTGTGCCGATTAAAGCAGCGGCTTGAAGCCTTGTATTCGTCGTCATATCTGTCATTAACCCGCGATTTGCGCGAGTACGACTTCATGGTGATCTTTGGTTTTAAACTTATCGAATACGTGGGCGATGGTGCCGTCGGTATTGATAAGGAAGCTTAATCTATGAATGCCATCATAGGTTTTTCCCATGAATTTCTTTTCACCCCAGACCCCAAAAGCGTCGGCGACACTGTGGTCTTCATCGCTCAGCAAAGTGAAGTTGAGTGCTTGTTTCTCTGCAAATTTAGCCAGTTTAGCCACAGGATCTGGGCTAATGCCAAATACAGTGACATTATGACTATCGAGCTCGGCTTTACTGTCACGTAGGCCGCAGGCTTGAACTGTGCAACCCGGCGTTGATGCTTTCGGGTAAAAATACACTAAAACAGGGCCTTGCTTAAGGCTGTCAGCCAGCGATACTGAGTTGCCATGTTGATCTTGCAGTGTAAAGTGAGGCGCTTTTGCCCCAGCCGTTAAGGTATTCATCTATTATCCTCTGTCCTCTAAGATGGCAGTGCCTTCCATACGACGAATAGTACAATCTAAGGTCATATCTTGGGCGAGCTGATAGATACTCTGTTCGAGCTTTTCTAGTTCAACTTTTTCAGGAATATTAATGGTTAGCGACACATTTTGCGTTTGTTCACCACCGGGGAGTTCCTCAGAAAATGAACGAACTGCGGCAAGATCTAATGACCTGTCAGCAAGGAACTGGGTAATGCGTTTAATGGTGCCGCGTTGGTCTTTACCCGTGAAGCGTACTTCGAGGCGAGAAAGGTAGTTTTGTGGTGTGTGTTTAGAGGTGCGTTTCATCACCGTCAGCAGTTCTAACTCAACGCTGAGACTGGGGAACATACTTTCAATTTTCGTTATTGATGCCCACGAGCCAGACAACATCATGATCAGGGTAAATTCGTTACCAAATAATGCCATACGGCTGTCGACGATATCGCAGTCACAGTCACTGGCAAGTCGAGCTAGTTTACTTACAAGTCCAGGACGGTCGAGACCCATCGCTGTTACGACCAGGAAATTGGTCATGAATTTTCCTCACTTTTTCGATATCATAGAGCGAAAACTCAGGGTTAAAGCTGAGTTTTTGTGCGGGATGTAATGCTACCATAACTAATTCAATTTGAGAGCCCCGTTAATGCTTGTCATTAGTGGTTGGCATCAGTACCATAGCGAATCCTGAAATCTTGGGGAAAGTCAGATGATAAACGGAAGCATCGTAGCCTTAATCACGCCAATGAACAGTGATGGCTCAGTAGATTTTGCAAGTCTTGAAAGGTTAGTCGAATTCCATATTGACCAAGGCACAGATGCCATTGTGGCCGTTGGTACTACTGGCGAGTCAGCGACTCTGCCTATGCCTGAGCATGTAGCGGTCGTTTCACAAACCGTTAAATTTGCTGCGGGACGTGTTCCTGTCATTGGTGGCAATGGCGCCAATGCCACATCTGAAGCCGTTGAGCTCACCAAGTCCTTATCTAAGGTGGGTGTTGCCGCTATGCTTGGTGTAACGCCATATTATAATAAGCCAACGCCTAAGGGATTGATTGCGCATTATAAAGCCGTGGCTGCTAGCACAGATATTCCACAAATTCTTTATAATGTTCCAGGCCGTACTGCCGTTGATATGCTGCCAGAAACTGTTGCCGAGCTTGTTAGCGTGAGCAACATTATTGGTGTAAAAGAGGCGACCGGTGACTTATCCCGTGTAAAACGTCTGCGCGAACTGTGTGGCGACGATTTCCTCTTGTATAGCGGTGATGATGCCACTGCCAGAGCGTTTTTACTCTTAGGTGGAAATGGCGTAATTTCTGTGGCTAACAACATAGTACCAAAGGCTTTTAAAGCTATGTGTGATGCGGCGCTCGCGGGCAATGCCGAGTTGGCTCAGAGCATAGATACCCCGCTGCGCGGTTTGTATAGCACACTGTTTTGTGAAGCCAACCCTATCCCAGTAAAATGGGCTGCCCATCGTATGGGTTTGATTGAATGTGGCCATATTCGTTTACCTTTGACTGAACTTTCTGAGCAATGTCATGGTCTGTTGATAGAAGCAATGACTCGTGCCCAGATAGAGGTTAAATAATTAATGTTAAAGAAAGTCACTCCACTGATCTTAGTTGCTGCTGTTGCAGCCTGTAGTTCGCCACTTGATCGCCGCCAAGCGAACGGTAACGACGACTATGTTCAGGCCGAGCAAGCGCCTTTGCTTAAGATCCCCGCGGGATTAAAAACGCCACCCTACAATAAAGAATTCGATGTACCAGCACTGGGTTCTAAAGTGAATGCTTCGCTGTATGGCAAAAACTTAGATATCCGTCCGCCACTGCAAGTACTGCCAATGGCGGAAGGTACTCATGTGGAAGAGGGCAGTGACAACATTAAAATCGTGGTTGAATCCATCGACAATGCTGTGGATTTGAAACAAGAAATCTTCACAAACTTAGATGGTTTCTTTGCTCAAAAAGGTATTGCTGTTCGTAGCCGTGATTTTGACAAAGGCAACGTAGAAACCGATTGGATTGAAAGTCGTGAAGTGATTGAATCGAGCATGTGGGGTGCGGATAAAGTTTATCTGTTGCGCCAACGCTATCGTTTTGACGTGGAAACGCGTCCACATGGTCGTACTGCAAATATCGTTATTCACTTAGTTGAACACGAAGAGTTCTACGACGATAAAGCGCAACAAGTTTTATTAAGCGGTGAAGATAAGCAAAGATACACTATTGATATGCTGAACAGCGCCATTGCGTATATCAGCGTTAAGCGCGACCAAGCGATCCAATCGAATCGTTTGAAGCAAACCTTAGGTATTAATGTTGATCTCGTGACGCCTGAAGAAGGTAAGGCTTACTGGTCTGCTAAAGCCTCTTACAAGCAAGTGTGGGATCGTCTACGCATAGTGCTACCAGAAATGGGCTTTGAAATTGCCGATATGGATAGTGCTAAAGGATTGTACTTTATCAAGTTTGACGATAACTCTGGTTTCTGGAGTTCATTGTGGGGCGAAGATAAGTTAGCACTGAAAGAAGGTAGCTACCGTTTACTGCTTGAAGATGGTGATACTCCAGAAGAAACGAAAATCTTCCTTCGCGATAACGAAGATCAGCCATTAAGCGATGAAGTGGTTAGCAATGTGTACCAGTCACTGTCAAACCTGATGAAAGAAGAACGTCAAATACGTTAATTTCAGCAGTTGACTAGAAAAGGGCGAATTATCGCCCTTTTTTATTGGCTGCGATTTGAGTTTTAAGCAGGGGATTGTCGATTATCTAGGCGATCTGTGTTTCAGAATTAAATTATCTATATACCAATCTTTTTCAAATGGTTTTAGTGATAAATGTTGAGTTACTGGTGATAAGTAAAATTAATCACTTAACAACCTTGTTATCGTACTGCATTCTGGCAACTCAACCATTGATATCGCCAAAGACACTTAATCATACATATTTTGCGCTATCAGCGTAATTTGTAAGAAAAAGTAAAACGTATTGATGCGATGATGTGAGTGAGTAAACTAGCCGTCATTAATGCGAGTCATTCCTTGGAAGCCCGATGAAAAAAATTATTCTAATAATCGCCATATTGGCCGCGGCATGGTTTGGATACCAAGCCATGCAACCGCAAGAGATTACTGCAGCCCAGATTAAACTCATACCTAATGTAGTGATTGCCACTGCAGCTATGGCGCCCATTCGCGATGAAGTTGAAGCTATTGGTAGCAATAAAGCAGCAGAATCTGTAACGATAACGCCTAAAGTCACCGACATAGTGATAGCGCTTAAATTTGACGACGGCGATATTGTTAACAAGGGCGAGTTATTAGTCCAACTGCAAAATGCTGAGCAGATCGCTAAGGTTAAAGCCGCGCAAGTCAAAGTCAGTGATAATCAACGTGAATTAGCTCGTATCAGTTCGTTGGTGACTAGCCGCACTGTGGCCGAGTTAGAACGCGACAGATTACAAACCCTTATTGATACCACCCGTGCCGAGCTCGAACAGGCGCAATCATCACTCAATGATCGCAGTATTCTGGCGCCTTTTAATGGCCGTTTAGGTTTACGTCAAATCAGTGTGGGCAGCTTAGTGTCGCCCGGCACTGTGATTACGACATTGGATGATATTTCTACCATTAAGCTCGATTTTTCAGTGCCAGAGCGCTTTATTCAAGATTTAGAGCCAGGTAAAAAGGTTGAAGCCAAAGCGGTCGCTTTCCCTGATGTGACTTTCAAAGGTGTGGTGACATCGATTGATAGCCGCGTGAATCCAACCACTCGCACAGTGATCGTTCGCGCCGAAATCCCCAATCCTGAGCTGCGTTTATTACCGGGCATGTTGATGAAGGTCAAACTCATCAAGCGTAGCCGCGAGGCCTTGATGTTGCCTGAATCTGCCATTATCCCGATCCAAAACAGCCATTATGTTTATAGCGTCAATGCCGACAAGGTGATTGAACGTAAACAAGTCACTATTGGTATTCGCACCCGTGGCTGGGTGGAGATCTTAGACGGTTTAGCCTTGGGCGAAAACGTGGTGATCCGCGGCTTACTGAAAGTTCATCCTGGGGATAAAGTGCAAACTGAGTTCGCGGAAAAGTTTAGTTATCTTGCCGATACGAACGCGGAGCCAAGTGTATGATCCTTACTGATCTCTCGGTCAAACGTCCCGTATTTGCCTCAGTGATCAGCTTGCTGCTGGTTGCTTTCGGGCTTGTCTCCTTTGATAAATTACCCCTGCGCGAATACCCAAACATAGATCCGCCAGTGGTATCTATCGACACGAATTACCGCGGTGCCAGTGCTGCTGTGGTGGAAAGCCGCATTACCCAATTGATTGAAGACAGGATCAGTGGCGTCGAAGGGATTCGTCACGTGAGTTCATCGAGCAGTGATGGCCGCTCATCGGTTACCTTAGAGTTTGATATTAGTCGTAATATTGAAGATGCAGCTAACGATGTGCGCGACAGGATATCAGGTTTACTCGACAATTTACCCGATGAAGCTGATCCCCCAGAAGTACAAAAGGCCAATGGCAGTGATGAAGTGATCATGTGGCTCAATCTCGTGTCGGATCAAATGACGACCCTAGAATTGACCGATTACACCAACCGTTATTTGTCGGACCGCTTTTCGGTGGTCGATGGTGTGGCGCGGATGCGTATTGGTGGCGGTAAGGTTTACGCCATGCGCGTTTGGCTTGACAGACAAGCCTTGGCCTCTCGCAGTTTAACGGTTGCCGATGTTGAGGCCGCGCTCAGAGCTGAGAACGTCGAGTTACCTGCAGGTTCGATAGAGTCGAAGGAGCGGCACTTTACAGTGCGACTGGAGCGGGGTTATCGCACTGCCGAAGATTTCGCAAACTTAGTGATCACCCAAGGGGAAGACGGTTATTTAGTCAAACTGAGCGATGTCGCACGGGTGGAAATTGGCTCTGATGAAGAGCGGATTATGTTCCGTGGCAACAAAGAGGCAATGATAGGTTTAGGCGTGTCTAAACAGTCAACCGCCAATACGTTAGAAGTGGCGCGCGCAGTGAATGCGCTGGTTGACAAAATCAACCCGACCTTGCCAGCGGGGATGTCGATTAAACGCAGCTACGATAGCTCAGTGTTTATCGAAGCCTCGATTAAAGAAGTGTATCAAACCCTGTTCACAGCGATGATTTTAGTGATTATCGTGATTTATCTGTTCCTTGGCAGCGTGCGCGCTATGTTAATCCCCGCGATCACTGTGCCAGTATCTTTGCTCGGCACCTTTATTGTGCTGTATGCGCTAGGTTATACCATTAACCTCTTGACCTTATTGGCGATGATCCTCGCCATCGGTATGGTGGTGGATGATGCGATTGTGATGCTGGAAAACATCCATAGACGTATCGAAGAAGGAGATTCCCCACTCAAAGCTGCTTTCCTCGGTGCGCGTGAAGTGGCTTTTGCTGTTATCGCGACCACACTCGTGTTGGTCGCGGTATTTATGCCAATCACTTTCCTTGAGGGTGATTTAGGTAAATTATTTAAAGAGTTTGCCGTGACCATGAGTGCGGCGGTGCTGTTCTCTAGCCTAGTAGCGCTCACACTCACGCCCATGATGTGCTCTAAGTTGCTTAAGCCGAGCTCGCAGGATTCTTGGTTGGTGCGTAAGGTCGACGGCATAATGACAAAAGTGTCAAACCGGTATCAATTGTCCTTAAAATCCGCCATGGCCCACCCGATATTGGTGTCGATTCTGGTGTTAGTCGCATTAGGTTCTAGTGTCTATTTAGTCCAAAAAGTACCGCAAGAATTTGCGCCACAGGAAGACCGTGGTTCGTTATTCTTGATGGTCAACGGGCCACAGGGCGCGAGTTACGAATACATAGAATCCTATATGAATGAAGTGGAAAACCGCTTGATGCCATTGGTCGAAACGGGTGATATCAAACGTCTGCTCATTCGTGCCCCCCGTGGCTTTGGCCGCGCGGCGGATTTCTCTAACGGTATGGCAATCATAGTACTGGAAGACTGGGGCAAACGTCGTCCAGTAAAGGAAGTTATCGTCGACATTAATAAGCGTCTTGCCAATCTCGCCGGAGTGCAAGCGTTCCCTGTAATGCGCCAAGCCTTTGGTCGCGGTGTAGGTAAACCTGTGCAATTTGTGATTGGTGGTCCTAGCTACGAAGAGCTTGCCCGCTGGCGCGATATCATGATGCAAAAGGCGGCACAGAATCCCAAATTATTAGGATTAGATCACGATTATAAAGAGACTAAGCCTCAACTTCGAGTCGTCATCGACAGAGACAGAGCCGCGAGCCTTGGAGTGTCGATTTCAAACATTGGCCGTACGTTGGAATCCATGCTGGGCTCACGCTTAGTGACGACGTTTATGCGTGACGGTGAAGAATACGATGTGATCGTTGAAGGCGAGCGCGATAATCAAAATACGGCGGCGGATCTGCAAAATATCTATGTTCGTTCCGAGCGCAGTCAGGAGCTTATTCCGCTGTCTAACTTAGTGACTGTGGAGGAGTTTGCCGACGCCAGTTCGCTGAACCGTTACAACCGTATGCGCGCGATCACCATAGAAGCCAGTTTGGAAGATGGTTATAGTCTAGGTGAAGCCCTTGATTATATGAATCAATTGGCGCGTACCTATTTACCAGCGGAAGCGGTGATTAGCTACAAGGGCCAATCCCTCGATTATCAAGAGTCGGGTAGCTCTATGTACTTCGTATTCATCCTTGCACTGGGGATTGTATTCCTCGTGCTCGCGGCGCAGTTTGAGAGTTATATCCACCCTGTGGTGATCATGCTTACTGTGCCGCTGGCTACCGTCGGCGCCTTAATTGGTTTGTGGCTTACGGGGCAGAGTCTTAATATTTACAGTCAGATAGGCATTATTATGCTGGTCGGGTTAGCCGCGAAAAATGGCATCTTGATTGTCGAGTTTGCTAACCAATTACGGGATAAAGGCGTTGATTTTGATAAGGCCATTATCCAAGCGTCAGCGCAGCGGTTACGACCTATCTTAATGACAGGGATCACCACTGCCGCTGGTGCCGTGCCATTGGTGTTGGCGGTAGGCGCAGGTGCTGAAACTCGTTTTGTGATTGGTGTGGTTGTGCTATCGGGGATTTTACTGGCAACCCTATTCACTATCTTCGTGATCCCAGCCGCCTATGGACTCTTTGCCCGCAACAGCGGATCGCCCGAAGCTATCGCCCAACAGTTAGAAAAAGAATTAGCCCAAGACTAACGCCTCGTGCAGGTTGATGTTGAAAGCATACATATAGGCGCTTGGTATTCATCAAGCGCCTTATTTTTCGCCATTCGAACCTCGTTTTAGCCCTTGCCCTTGAAAAGCAAATTTGGAGCCCCATTTAGTAAACACTAAGCGTTACTTTTACCAAATTGCGTAACAAATAAAGGAAAATTTCATGTCACAACAAGAAACTCATGGTTTTCAAACAGAAGTCAAACAGCTGTTGCATTTGATGATCCATTCTTTGTATTCCAACAAAGAAATTTTCTTGCGTGAACTGGTCTCCAACGCTGCGGATGCGGCGGACAAGCTGCGTTATCTGGCGTTGACCAATGACGCACTCTATGAAGGCGACGGTGAACTGCGAGTCCGTATCAGTGCCGATAAAGAAAAAGGCACTGTGACCATCGAAGATAACGGCGTGGGTATGACCCGCGACGGCGTGATTGAGCATTTAGGCACGATCGCAAAATCAGGCACCGCTGATTTCTTTAAGAATCTATCGGGCGAATCCTCAAAGGATTCACAGCTAATCGGTCAGTTCGGTGTCGGTTTCTATTCAGCCTTTATCGTGGCGAAAAAAGTCACTGTTCGCACTCGCGCTGCCGGTCATAAGGCCGATGAAGCCGTATTGTGGGAATCAGAAGGCGAGGGTAACTTCACCGTTGATACCATCACTAAGGCGAGCCGTGGTACTGAAATTACGCTGCACCTGCGTGACGAAGAAAAAGAATTTGCCGATGATTGGCGCCTGCGTTCGATTATCACTAAATACTCAGATCATATCTCTGTGCCAGTCGAAATGTGGCAAGAAGGCTCGCCAGAGCGTGATGGTCCTGATGGCGAAAAAATTCCTGCGACCGAAGGTCAATGGAAAGTCATGAACAAAGCCACGGCTTTGTGGATGCGCAATAAAGCTGACATCAGTGATGAAGAGTATCAAGAGTTTTACAAACACATTTCCCACGATTATACCGATGCACTACTGTGGAGTCATAATCGGGTAGAAGGTAAGCAAGAATACACTAACCTATTGTATATTCCTGCAAAAGCGCCTTGGGATATGTGGAATCGCGACCGTAAACACGGCCTAAAACTGTTTGTGCAACGTGTGTTCATCATGGATGACGCTGAGCAATTTATGCCATCTTATCTGCGCTTCGTGCAGGGCTTAATTGACTCAAACGATCTGCCGCTGAACGTATCCCGCGAAATTCTGCAGGATAACCACGTGACCAAAGCGATGCGTACTGGTATCACCAAACGTGTGCTTGGCATGCTGGAAAAACTGGCGAAAGACGATGCGGAAAAATATCAACAGTTCTGGGCTGAATTTGGTCAAGTGCTGAAAGAAGGGCCTGCGGAAGATTTCGCTAACCGTGAGCGTATTGCTGGCTTATTGCGTTTTGCCTCGACCCACACGGGCAGTGCGGCGCCGACTGTGTCACTTGATGACTACATCAGCCGCATGAAAGAAGGCCAAACTAAGATTTATTACATTGTTGCCGACAGCCATGAAGCCGCAGCTAACAGCCCACATTTAGAGTTGCTACGTAAGAAAGGCATTGAAGTCTTACTGATGTCAGAGCGTATCGACGAGTGGCTAATCAACCACTTAACTGAGTACAAAGAGAAACAACTGCACTCAGTGACCCGTGGTGATTTAGAACTTGGTGAGCTGGAAGATGCATCTGAAAAAGAAGCGCAAGAAAAGCTTGAGCAAGAATCGGTAGCTTTAGTTGAACGCATTAA
Organism: Shewanella sp. SW24; assembly: GCF_025653395.1. NCBI lineage: Bacteria > Pseudomonadati > Pseudomonadota > Gammaproteobacteria > Alteromonadales > Shewanellaceae > Shewanella > Shewanella sp. SW24. The sequence goes on along the minus strand of NZ_JAKKSH010000021.1, from coordinate 14,889 downwards.
AGCGGCATTAGGCTCAACCGTTGCGGATGTGAAAGTCACGTCACGCTTAACTGACACCCCAGCCTGTGTGGTGGCGGGTGAAGGCGAAATGTCGACTCAGATGATTAAGCTGATGCAAGCTGCGGGTCAACCTGTGCCAGAAGTGAAGCCGACATTTGAGATCAACCCAGCGCACCCATTAGTATCGCGCTTAAATGATCTTCAAGATGAAGCCGCCTTTGCGGATTGGTCAAATCTGCTGCTGCAACAGGCGCAATTATCTGAAAAAGGTAGCCTTGCGGACCCATCGGCCTTTATCAAGCTGATGAACCAAATGTTACTGGCTAACATGAAGTAAATGACTATCGGGGCCCTTCTTTGAACGGCCCCGATATTGTTTCTAGTGCAGGAAGAGTGGTTTGCGCCTAGCCTGTCACTCAATCCGTTAGCGGTAAGACTCGATTTTAAGACTTGGTTCTAACGCTTAGTTTTAAAAGAATAAGGCCTCCCATGATAGAGGCCTTAAATGTTAAGGGAATACTATGGACAATATCCTCAGTCTGACTAAAGACAATATTCAGCAAGTGGTTGACGCCTCGATGCAACAGATCGTGGTGTTAGCATTTTGGGCACAGCCACAGGAACAAAGTGTGGCAATGCTGCGCACCTTAGAGCAAATTGCCGCGCAAAATGCGGGTCGATTCGTGCTCGCAAAAGTTGACTGTGAAGCCGAATTAGAAATTGCCAATTACTTTCGGATTCAAAGTCTACCGACCACGTTAGTATTGGATAAAGGTCAGCCTGTAGATGGTTTTGCGGGGGTGCAAGATGCGGCGCAAGTCACGGCTATGCTGGATAAATATTTACCGCCTATGTGGCAGTTACAGTTAGCACAGGCCAAAGCATTACTCGCCCTGAGTCAAGTTAGCGCAGAGGATCTTGCCACTGCAGCTGTGTTGCTTAAAGACGCGCATGCGGGGTCAAATCAAGCGGGTGAGGTGAGTCTAGTGCTTGCCGATGTGTATCTTATGCAGGGCGAATTAGTGTTAGCACAAGCCATGCTTGAGAAGGTAGGGCTTGCTGACCAAGATGGTTACTACCAGAGTTTAAAAGCTAAGCTCGCACTTGCCTTAGATGCGGCGGATACCCCTGAAATTCGCGATTTGCAGCAAAAGTTTGAGCAAAATCCAACAGATTTAGTGTTATTACTCGAGCTGAGTAAGGCATTGCATGCTGCCCACCGCGATGATGAAGCATTAGAACTATTATTCGGTGTGCTCAGTAAAGATTTAGGTGCTGAAAATGGCACAGTAAAACAAGTATTTATGGAAGTATTAACGGCACTTGGCCAAGGTAATCCCATAGCCAATCAATACCGCCGTAAGCTCTATACTTTGCTCTATTAATGAAAAAAATCGCTTAGTAACCGCAGTTTATTTGCTGTTTCTGAGGCTAAAGTCGAAGCTAAAACCCTTCTCAATGGCGGCCAGATGTGCGAAGATCGCCGCCCTAAGAAGAATATCAATGCGAAAAGAGGACTCTTGAGATGCGCATTATCCTATTGGGCGCCCCAGGTGCCGGTAAAGGTACCCAGGCCCAGTTCATTATGGAACAGTATGGTATCCCACAAATTTCCACTGGTGATATGTTACGTGCCGCGGTAAAAGCGGGTACTCCACTGGGCTTGGAAGCGAAAAAAGTGATGGATGCTGGCCAACTGGTTTCTGATGATCTGATCATCGGTCTGGTTAAAGAGCGTATCGCACAGGAAGACTGTGTTAAAGGTTTCTTGTTAGACGGTTTCCCACGTACCATCCCACAGGCGGATGCGATGGCAGCAAACGGTATTAGCATTGATCACGTGATTGAAATCGACGTGCCAGACGAAGAAATCGTTAAGCGCATGAGCGGTCGCCGTGTTCACCCAGGTTCTGGCCGTGTTTACCATGTGGTTTTTAATCCACCTAAAGTGGAAGGTAAAGACGACGTGACGGGCGAAGATTTAGCTATTCGTCCAGATGACGAAGAAAGCACAGTGCGTAAACGTCTTGCGATTTACCACGAGCAAACTAAGCCGCTGGTTGAATACTACGGTAAAGTGGCTGCCGCTGGCCAAACTCAATACAACAAGTTTGACGGTACTCAATCGGTTGCGGCCGTGAGTGAGCAGTTAGCTAGAGTGTTGAAATAACCGAATAAAGGTTAATTTACGAGAACAAGTTCTCATATTAAGAAAAAGCCTGCCGATGCAGGCTTTTTTTATGGGTATCGCAATGTTAGCCTCCAAGTGAACTTCATTAACCATGAGCTTAACGTTGAATCCTTCCCCTGCTTTTGGTGTGTTATTGGTTAACCTCGGCACGCCTGATCAACCTAGTCCTAAGGCCGTTAAACGCTTTTTAAGGCAGTTTTTAAGTGATCCGCGTGTCGTCGATTTATCGCCGTGGATTTGGCAACCGCTACTGAACGGCATTATCCTCAACACCCGTCCGGCGAAAGTCGCCAAACTCTACCAAAGCGTGTGGACGCCAGAAGGTTCGCCCTTGATGGTGATAAGTGAGCGCCAAGCACAAAAACTGGCGGTGGACTTAAGCGCTACGTTTAACCAGATCATTCCGGTTGAACTGGGCATGAGTTACGGCAATCCCTCCATCGATGTGGGATTTGAACGCCTGAAAGCCCAAGGGGCAGAGCGTATTGTCGTACTGCCTTTGTATCCCCAATATTCCTGCTCGACGGTGGCAAGTGTGTTCGATGCCGTTGCCCGTTATCTTAAAACTGTGCGTGACATGCCGCAGGTTCGCTTTAATAAAGACTATTTTGACCATAGCGCTTATATTGCTGCGCTGGCACACAGTGTGACGCGCCACTGGAAAACCCATGGGCAGGCCGACAAGTTGCTCTTGTCATTTCATGGTATTCCACTGCGTTATGTGAAAGAGGGCGATCCATACCGCGAGCAGTGTTTTGTCACGGCTAAACTGTTGGCGCAAAAACTTGAGCTGAGCGAGTCGCAATGGCAAGTGTGCTTCCAATCGCGCTTTGGCCGCGAAGAATGGTTAACGCCCTACGCCGATAAATTACTGTCCGAGTTACCTGCGCAAGGGATCAAAAGTGTCGATGTGATTTGCCCTGCGTTTGCGACCGATTGCCTCGAAACCTTAGAAGAAATCTCCATTGGCGCTAAGGAAACCTTTTTGCATGCGGGTGGCAGCGACTATCGGTTTATCCCTTGTTTGAACGACGATGAGTTACACATTGAATTATTACGGCAATTAATCCAAGAACAAGCGGTATCTTGGATATAGAAGCACTGGCTTCGAACTGATTTTGTGATAGAATCTGCGCCCTTCCGGCTAAGGGGTGGTTTTTTTGTCTCGCTAGCCTAGACTCAATATTTTTAGGATGCTGCTTGGCTTGACCGCCTCGGCAGACGCCAATTAGCATGGATGCCAGGAAAAGAGAGCCACTATGAAGTTTCCCGGTCAGCGTAAATCTAAACATTATTTTCCGGTTAAAACCCGAGATCCGCTGCTTGAACAGCTGACTCAACAGCCTCAGCCGTTTGCGACTTATATCAGCGGTATTGATCAAACCTTAGTGGATATCGAAGCGAAAGTGGAAGACGAATTGCTGAGCCGTTATGGCTTGCCCAAAGGCAATTCTACCTTGATCAATGATGAACAGGCCCACAGACTCTACACTGAGTTAAAAATTCATGGTTTGATTAGCGATGAATTTGCTGGTGGCACTATTGGTAACACAGTGCACAACTATTCTATTCTGGCCGATGACCGTTCAGTGCTGTTTGGAGTAATGAGTCAAAATATCGAAGTGGGCAGTTACGCCTACCGCTATTTATGTAATACCTCTTCTAAAGTCGACCTTAACTTTCTACAACCTGTAGATGGTCCTATCGGTCGCTGTTTTACCCTGATTTCTGAGTGCGGCGAGCGAACATTTGCGATCAGCAAAGGCGCTATGGATAAACTCACACCTGAATTTATCGATAAAGACGTAGTTCAGGGCAGTTCAGCCTTAGTGTTGACCGCATATTTGATGCGCGCCAGTGATGGCGACCGTATTACCGATGCGGCCATGTGCGCTATCGAATATGCAAAAGCCGCCGAAGTTCCCGTGGTATTAACCTTAGGCACGCGTTTCTTGATTGAAGAAGATCCACAATGGTGGCAAAACTTCATCAAAGAACATGTCACCATTTTGGCGATGAATGAAGATGAAGGTGAAGCCTTAACGGGTTCACGGGATCCTCTGCTTGCCAGTGAAAAAGCCTTGGAATGGTGCGACATGGTATTAACCACAGCGGGTCCAATCGGGCTTTATACTGCGGGTTATACCGAGGACTCAGAAAAACGCGAAACGACTCACACGCTGTTACCGGGTGCGATTCCTGAATTTAACCGTTATGAATTTTCCCGTCCAAAGCTTAAAAGTGACTGTGAAACACCAATCAAAGTGTTTGCCCACATTTCACCTTACATGGGCGGCCCAGAAAAAATCGGTAACACTAATGGCGCTGGCGATGGTGCATTATCGGCATTATTGCACGATCTGGCGGCCAATACTTTCCACAAGACTAACGTGCCAGGCTCAAGTAAACATAAGCGCGATGGCCTATGTTATTCCTCGTTTTCTCAAGTGTGTAAGTACGCTAACCGCGTCGCCTACGAAGTTTTAGCCCAGCATAGCCCGCGTTTATCCCGCGGTTTACCTGAGCGCGAAGACAGCTTAGAAGAATCCTACTGGGAAAGATAAGTCGATAGCTGTATTGGTATTAAGCTAACTGATTTACGCTAGGGCAATAATGGCAAACCGTTGTTGCCCTTATTTTTATGGCGTTTATCAATAATCAATCAGCCAAGCGCTAATTTTAACTACAGGCAGTTGCGAATAAATGTTAACGTTAGTCGGGTTCAGGTAGTCCAAATACAGCGATGATTTAAGGTGGAATTTTCGGTGAAAGCGCAAATCTTAAGAGAAATGAAGGTACTCACGGCTATAGAGCCTGAGTTCGAAGTGCAACGTCGTGTCGCGTTTATTAAAACCAAACTAAAAGAAGCGCGTAGCAAGGCATTGGTATTAGGGATCAGCGGTGGGGTGGATTCTTCTACTGCTGGGCGTTTGTGTCAGTTAGCGGTGGACAGTTTAAACCAAGAAAATAGCCAAGGCGGTTACCAGTTTATCGCTGTGCGATTACCTTATCAGATCCAAAAAGATGAGCATGAGGCGCAATTAGCCTGTCAGTTTATTCAGCCCTCTAAGTTGGTCACTGTGAATGTGCATCAAGGCGTTGATGGCGTGCACAACGCTGCTGTTGCCGCGTTAGTCGAAGCTGGATTGCCTTTGCCCGATGTGGCGAAGGTTGATTTTGTGAAGGGTAACGTCAAAGCCCGTATGCGGATGATAGCTCAATACGAACTCGCTGGACTCGTAGGTGGGTTAGTGGTGGGGACAGATCACAGCGCCGAAAATATCACAGGTTTTTACACTAAATGGGGCGATGGCGCTTGCGATCTGGCACCTTTATTTGGCCTTAACAAGCGCCAAGTTCGTCAACTTGCCGCGTACCTTGGTGCGCCAGAATCGTTAGTCTATAAAGCGCCGACCGCGGATTTAGAAGACAATAAACCGTTACTCGAAGATGAAGTCGCGCTTGGTTTAACCTATGCGCAAATCGATGATTTTCTTGAGGGTAAGGACGTTGGCAAGGCGGTTGAGGACAAGTTGATTGGTATTTATAAGGCGACGCAGCATAAACGTCAGCCTATTCCAACCATTTACGACTAACCCTGAATCGTCCTTGAATATGCACTCGTTTGAACTCTGTTCACGAGTGCTTTTTTATGCCTTTGTTATTTGGTGACTAATGCTGTGGTGACAGCCGTTACCACAATCATAATGGAATTATTTACTGTGTTGGGGCTCTGGCGTTGCTAAGTGTTGCCGTGTCAGGGCGATCAGCTGGTTTGGGTATTGGCGATAATCCAAATAGGGCGTGAGTAAAAAATGCTGTCCTAGCGAAGATGGCAGCTTAAGTGCAGTTATGGATTTATTTTGGGCAGTTAAATGCTGCGCACCGGAATCGTTCACGGACATGGTGAGCCCTAAAGCATTTGCGACCACTTGCCCCGCAATGAGATGAATCTTAGCGTTTGCCATCAGCTCTATAGCGCCTATGCAGATCATTTCATTTTGCTTGAGTAACACTTGGTCACGATAGCTGCGCCAGTCATCTCCAACCGTACTTATTTTGGCCATAATAGTGAAGATCTTACGCCAATGATTGCCATTTAACGCTATGAGAGCCCCGACAGCGTCTGGTTGAGTGTAATGCCAGTTCTCAGGTACCAGCGGCGCGGTAGGAAGATAGTAGGCGAACCTAGCGTGTGGATTACCGATTATCATCGAGAGTGTATAAGTTTCGTTGGAATAAGACTATTTTCGATCCTAACCCGATTAAGGCCTATGCGGCTAATAAAATTGCGAGATGAGTAAATTGGGGTGACTAAATTGGAGTGATTAAATTGTACTGCTTAAGTGGTTTTTATCGCGGTAAAACGTTTGAAGGATGTTTTTATCTACCCGTATAATCTAGTTGCACATTTTATCTTCATGTAGGAACAGCGATGAAGGCTATCATCATAGGTTCGACAAAACACCTATTTTTAGCTGCAGTGTATGCGAGTACTGGCATAGTGGTGGCGTTACTCGCGACAGGGATCTATTTTCTTAATGCGCGCCCTGAGCTGTCACTTTGGCATACGGTTGAGCTAAAAAATGAGTTCCATTATAATACTAAACTCGCTAATTTTAATGAGTACTTAGCGTTAGAAGACCGCTTATTCGCCGAAGTTGAGCACAAAGTTGTACAGAAAATTCCTGCCTCTGAACTATCTCCCGTGAACCGCTATGTCAAAAATAGCTTATCTGATCCTGCACATTGGCCACAAAACTGGAATCGCAGTTATGAATGGCCTGTGGCTAATGCCGAATTTGGAGTATTACTGCTCCACGGTATGTCGGATTCGCCCTATGCTCTATCCAATGTGGCAGTGCACTTTAAAGGTAAAGCTCATGTGCTCGGTTTAAGACTGCCAGGACATGGCACGATTCCAAGTGGATTGACTGAGCTTTATTGGCAAGATCTGGCCGCAGCGGTTAATTTAGCCACAGCGCATATGCGGCAAATTCTGAAAGATAAACCATTATTTGTGGTGGCTTTTTCGACGGGTGCCGCCGTCGCGCTGAACCATGAGTTAGAACGTATCAGCCATAATAAAACCCCAGATTATGATGGAATGATTTTTATCTCTCCCGCGATAGGGCTAGCGCCATCTGCGGCGGCCGCACGCTGGCAGAGTTGGATAGGACGATTGTTGGAGCTGGATAAACTGCAATGGAACAGTATTCAAGTAGAGTACGATCCCTTTAAATATACCTCTTTTGCGGTTAATGCGGGCGATGTAGTTTATCAATTAGCCCTGCGTAACCAAGGTTTATTGGCAGGATTAACGCCGAAGCAACGGGTGCAAGTTCCGTCGATACTCACTTTTCAGTCAGTGGTGGACGCAACGGTTTCAACTGCGGCGGTGGTGAATAATCTGTATCAAACATTACCTGAAAAAGGTCATGAGCTAGTGCTGTTTGATATGAACCGACTCGATGTGAATGCCAAGATGGTGTCCAATGATCCACTTGCGGGCTTGTTGGCGAACATTAATAACCCTGAGTTACATTATCGCGGCACTGTGGTGGAAAATATCAGTAATGAAACCACGCAGGTTCAGGCGCGATACTTTGGTTTAGATGAACTGGGTTTAAATGAACAGAATTTAGATACACAGGATATAGACGCACAGGGTAAAGTGCTCACTCAGCTCAGTGAAAACGTGCGAATATTAGATTTATATTGGCCTGCAGGCGTGTATTCCTTATCCCATGTTGCGCTACCTTTTGGCATAGATGATGGGCTTTATGGCGCAGTGATCCAGCCTGATTTACATAGGATCCAAATCGGAGCCTCAGCTTCGCGGGGAGAGCGCGGCTTGTATAGTGTGTCAGCATCTGAAATGTTACGACAGAAATGGAATCCCTTTTTCCCATATCTACTCGAGCGCATGGATGAGTACCGACTCGCCCATATGCACTCGCATTGAATGATGATTGAGTAAACGGGTGTCATTATGTCTGTTCTGCAGCTAAATCCTGTTTGAGTATGGACGTAATCAGTATCGAGCAATCATTATCGACGAAAATTGTGTCATTCAGAACATAAACTAAGCAGTTGATCAAAGAGATGTAATGAAGCCCTTGCGCAGTTGCGAGGCAATTGCTACAGTTCTGGCTCGCTTAAGATAAACCCCATAAACAGTATCTTAGGTGATAAGTAATTGAGCAAAAACCGTAAAGATTATCGCTAAACAATATTTAGCTAAGTCAGCACAGGTATGCAATATACTTAAAAATTCGGTATGTAGCGCAGCCCGGTAGCGCACTGTCATGGGGTGTCAGGGGTCGGAGGTTCGAATCCTCTCATACCGACCAAATTCCTCTTTTTATAAGAGTTAAAAAGCCTGCAAACTTAATCGTTTGCAGGCTTTTTTATTTTTATGCGATTTTTAAGTTCTATTTAAGCATGCCAAAAGACTTCGTTATATGCATGGTAAAGTGTCCTAGCTTGAATCATGAAAAAACATAACAAATATGGGCAGGCTGCGCGTAGCTGCGACTTTATCCCAGTGTTGAATCACCCCGAGGTTTGATTGATTGGGGGGGGGTAATGGATAAGTTGTATCGTTAAATAGAAATTTGCTGAAAGCTTTGGGTAGTGCTTTGAAGATTCAGAAGTGGCATTTATTGGGAGCAAAAAATTAGTTGGACACACTTTTGTTCCCATCTTATGGTTGAATAAACTGCATTAAAAAACCCAAATACCACGCCAACAAAGACGCCCAAGTATAACCCCAAACTGCCATCAATAAAGCAGCGGAAGCCAGCCTTGGGTGAAAAGCGCTGGCGATAACTGGTGCAGAAGCCGCACCACCAATATTACACTGACTCGCGATCGCGAAGTACATGATAGGTAATCGAAAACATACAGTAAAAATAAATAAGATAATAATGTGTATAGAGAACCAAATAAGAGCGATACAAACGTAATAGGGCGCGGCGCTCAATGCGCTAATATCAAAGTTCAACCCCATCAACATTATCATGATATAGATAAAAAAAAGAGCTGCCTGCTGAGTTTCCTTGACTAACACATGTCTTGCATTTGTTAATGAAAATAATAATCCTAAAAAAGTTGCAATTAATACTGACCAAAAAAATTCAGAAGTAAGATTGTATTTAAATAAGTGTGGGAAACTATTAGCGATTCTTGTTGCAAGGAAGGATGATAATTTTTCACTGAAGAAAATTACAATGAAAAAAGTCAAGCTCAATATCAGAATCCAATAATAGCTTGTTTGTTTTCCTATCACTTTACGTTTGATGTCAGTGCAAAATATCGGTCTATAGCTTTTATCAGCTTTCAAGAAATCATCGATTTTATCTTGGCGTTCTGCAATGAAAAGTAATATAACCATCCATATACCGGAAAAAAGAATATTAATAGCCATCATTACCGCAAATACGGCATCACCGACACTGTGGATTTCTTTTACAGCCAATTGATTGGCGGTTCCGCCAAGCCAGTTTGCCATCAGTGTTGACATGCCTTTCCAGGCAGCATTATCTCCCTGCCAGACGAGTTCGTTCGGAAAAAATATAGAGCCTAACCATAGGCTTAATGGACCGCCAATACAGATGCTCACAGCACCTAGCACGTACATACCGAGAAGTTTTTTTCCCACTAAACTGAGAGCAAAGAAATCGGTACCTAAAATCAGCAAAAATAAACAACCGGGCATTAAGTGTGTTTTTGCTATTTCGCTAAGTTGACTATGACTTGCATCAATAATATTTAGCGAGCTAAAGATGGCAGGTAAGGTGTAGCACATTAGCATCAGTGGAAAAATACGATAAAATTGCTTAAAAAGTGTAATAGAGGATGTGTGTGTATAAAATAAACCACATAGTAAAAAGACTAAAAAAAATCCTATTCCAAGATCTGATGATATCAATTAAATTCACCTAGTAAGAATAGCTGGTATACATTATTTTACAGTAGCTTACTAAAGGCTAGGAAACTCATGCTTAATGCAGATAATTCTTCTCCTTCACGCTGAATTGACCAATAAGTTCGTTTATAATCCCATCCATCCACAGGTAATAAAATAAGGTCTTTTCTTGCTAATTCAGCGTCAATCGCTAATAGGGGTAATACACTCAAACCTATACCTGTTCCAATTGCCCTTTTAATAGAGCCAATGGTTGACATACAGATTTCATCACGAACGTGTATATTTAAGCTTTTTAATAACTGAATTGCACGAATTCGAGAGAACGATGATTCATGGTCGAATATCCACAATTGTTCACTAAGCCAAGATTTTGTATTTAAACCATTTGCAGCAGGATGAGTTACGCCACTCACAATGCAAAGATTATCTTGTAACCAATGCTCACAAATGAGATTTTTACTCGCGGGTTTAGCATCAATAAAGCCTAAGTCTAGTTCTTTTTCTGAAACCATTTTTTCAATAACTAAACTATTATCAATGACTAGTTTTATTTTTACATCGGGATATTGGTTCTTAAATAATGGAATTTTTTTAGATAATACATAGTTGCCAGCAGTCTTACTGCTCCCAATGGTTAACGTCCCCTTAATGCCATGTTCAGGGAATGAAAATATATTTTCTAACTCTTTTCCCTTGGACAGCATTTCATTAGCATAAGGTAATATTATTTCTCCATGCGCATTTACAACCAAACCTCCCGCCACTCGCTCAAATAATCTGCAGCCTAAAGAACTTTCTAATTCTTTAAGTGCCATACTTACAGCAGGCGTTGACATATGAAGTACTTTTGCCGCTTTTGAGATCTGCCTCTCAGAATGTATGGCTTTAAAGATCATCAATTGTCTTAATGTTATCCGCATCAAATGCTCCGCGAGGGGGAAATCAGTTATACTAGCAGTATAATAGTTTAAAACGATAAATAATTAACATGATAAATATCTGATTTTTATAAAGCGGCTATTTAGCCGCTTTATCCATAGAGGTTAAAATAGATATCTTGTAGATACAAAAATGAGAGTGTCATCAAACTCAGTATGTCCTTTGACGTCAGTATAGTCACCATCAAAATAGGAAATACCTACCCCAAAAGTCAAATCCTTTTGAGCCTTAAAATCAACGCCTACTGAATATTGACTTGCATCACTCTCTCTTAGTGTTTTTAGATCTGCTCCGGCATTTTTTGTCACTTTACCCAGCCCAGCATCATCTTTTAAATATTGAAATTTTATATCATATTTATTAATAGGAACAACCATACTTAACAGGTAGGAGTTACCTTTAATATTATCATAAATACTTGACTCAGAGCGCTGGTACATAGCCCCCAATTTTACGGATGAAATAGCAACACCACCCACCAGTCTTGTTGCCTCTAACTGGTTCAATCCATCAGCATAGGCTATTGAAATATAGTGACTATTCTTTTTAAATGCAGCATCGCCTAGGGAAAAACTAATTGCATAATTGTTTTGTTTATCAGAAAGTTCTGGATTTTTTTGATTAAAATCCTTTTCAAAAACATAACTAATACCCATAGTAACACCTGCGACCTTAGCGCTATTTAATGTTACCGAATCGCCTAATCTATCGTTACCTGCAATGATCATATTCATATCGCTTGAGGTAATATTAAATAAATCCACTTTACCTTCAGCACTTTTAAAAACGGTATCATTTCTTCCGAAAACAGCTGAACCATAGTTAGTTTTAAAACCTAAGTATGAGTTTCTCGGTTTGAAAATATTAGAATCATCGTTATCAAAGCTTTCTATCCCTGCTTCAAATTTATATAACAAGCTAAAATTATCATATACACTATACTCACCTTTAACGCCTAAATATGATGCATAATTTTCAAGGGAAAATCCATCAACTTTTTCGTTACCAGAAAGACCATTACTTGAGTTGGCCACACCAAGCCACAGTCTTCCATAAAAATCTAGTGGCTCAGATAAAGCTGGAGTTGAACAAATTAAAATTAAACTAAAACCAATATATTTAGTGTTTTTCATCGACATCACCTTTTTAGAATGTAAAAGCAATGCCATATTAGAGATTTAAGCAAACACATCTCCGCTTTAGATCACATCTAATCAAAAAAAATATCGAGTTAAGCATGACTTAAAGTGTGTTAAGTTATATTTAACAATTTCAATTTATTGCTCAATGTCACTATTTAAAAAAAATTAAGAAACTATCATCACGCCAAATCTTACCAAAATAAAAACTGGAGAATTGCATGAAGATAAAATACTTGAGTATTATTGTCTGTTCGATTTTAACTGCGTCATCATGGGCTGCTGATAATAAAAATGATTTAGCATCATTCCATAAAGATGTTAATGGTTGTAAAACCTGCCATACAGCACCTAATAAAGTGAGCGATAGCGAGACATTTGAAAATAAGCAATGTAAATCCTGCCATGGTGATTATGGGAAACTAGCAAATCCTAAACTAGAAATTGACCCACATTCTTCACACTTAGGTGATATTAATTGTACGTCTTGTCATAAAGGACATGAACAACCAAAGTTATATTGTAATGAATGCCATTCATTTAAAGGGCTTGACATGCCTTTTAATAAAGCAAAATCTAAAGAACCGTGGGACAAAGGTTGGGATAATGAAGCAATAAATAAAGCGATAGCTGCAGGTCCTAAAGAAACAACGGATGTGATTGTTGTTGGAGCCGGTAGTGCTGGGTTTAATGCTGCGATTGCAGCTAAAAAGGCGGGGGCTAACGTTATATTGCTTGATAAAGCACCATTTAGTGGTGGTAACTCTATGCTCGCCGCAGGCGGGTATAATGCTGTGGGTACAGTTCAGCAAAAAGATCATAAAGTCGATGATAAAATCGAATGGTATGTCGAAGATACAATGAAAGGCGGTCGATATGCTAACGACCCTAAATTGGTACAAATATTAGCGGAGCAATCGGCTGATGGCATTAAATGGTTAGAATCTTTAGGCGCCAATATGGATGATTTAAAACGCTCTGGCGGCGCTAGAGTCGATAGAACACATCGTCCATCTGGTGGTTTAAGTGTTGGTCCACACATTATTGATGTACTAAGAAAAGCATCGGATAAAGAAGGGGTTGATACAAGACTCAACTCCAAAGTTGTTAAACTGGTTGTTGATGATGAACAAAAAATTGTGGGTGTTGTCATCCACGGTAAACACTCTGGTCACTATATGGTTGCAGCTAAGTCGGTTGTTTTAGCCACAGGTGGTTATGGGTTTAACAAAGAAATGATTGCTTTTTATCGCCCTACATTTAAAGGCATGACAAGTTCAAATAATATCACTTCAACTGGGGATGGTATTGAACTTGCTAAAGCAGTCGGTGCAAGTATGACTGATATTGATTGGATCCAGACACATCCAACAGTCGGAAAAGATAGCCGTATATTAATTTCAGAAACGGTTCGAGGTGTCGGAGCCATAATGGTTAATAAAGAAGGCGATCGCTTTATCAATGAATTAACAACTAGAGATAAAGCCTCCGATGCCATTCTAAAACAGCCTGAACAATATGCTTGGCTAGTATTTGATAATGAATTATATAAAAAAGCTAAAATGGTTCAGGGGTATGATCATTTAGAAATGCTTGAAAAGGCCAATACTGTTGCAGAGCTTGCAAAAATAACAGGAATGACTCCAAGTGTTTTAGACAAAACTATCACAAACTACAACCATTATTTCAAACAGGGTAAAGATGAGGCATTTAACCGTGAGCAGATGCCGCTATCAATAGAAAAATCTCCTTATTATGCCGTAAAAGTTGCTCCTGGCATCCATCATACTATGGGGGGAGTTGCCATTGACACTAAAGCTGAAGTACTCGATATACAAAGCCAACCGCTTAAAGGTTTATTTGCGGCGGGAGAGGTGACTGGTGGTGTTCATGGGTATAATCGACTAGGGGGTAATGCTGTCGCTGATACTGTGATTTTCGGTAAAATCGCAGGGACAAATGCTGCCAAACATGCTCTAAATACAAAGTAACGCTAAATCAGTGAGAGACTCGTTATTGTCTCTCACAACATCTCAAGTTTTATTCATCGTAAATATTAGCAATAAAATTATTGCTTGAGTTAAAGTACTCCCCTGCTATTTTTTGAGAGGCTAATGTAGCCTCTCTTTTTTATTTGTCGGCAGAATTAGATTCGATGGATTTTGCTCACTTTTCGATGGCTTCATCTTTTTAGATCGCGCGGGAATATTGGCGAAATGTACTTACTCTTTCCATGAATCGAATAATACACTGTAGGCGAGTCCAGCATCGCACCACTTCTTAGAGAACCAATTACAGATTTGAACGTCTGAACCTTAAGCCGGATACGCAGTAACGATTACTATCACTGAACCTACATTTCCAGCGTTTAAAATTATTACACATATATTGATCAGCTTTAATGCTCAATAGGATTGTGTTGGTAGACTTTCCTACAGAGCACTGAAGAATCCCCTGATGATTTACAAATAAATCATCAAATTAGGGTGGAAGCGCATCTTGTTGCATGATCAAATGGTTTCGCTAAAAACTACACTTGGACAACAAGATGCGCGAAGCCAATATCCTACAACATTCTTTACACCAATACTGCCCAGAACTTCACCTAAAACGATTAAACAGCTTGATGCTGGCCTCTAAGGCACTGATTGAATGTAAGACACTGACCTTGACTGAGTTAGGTCGAA